>JAGVYP010000029.1 GCA_018303205.1 Candidatus Woesearchaeota archaeon | reverse complement strand
TATTTGTTACAGTAATGGTATATTGTACAGTATCACCTGGAACAGCAGTAAGTACAGCAGCTGTTTTATCAATAGAAAGATTAGGTTGTGCTGGTGGAAGAAGAGGACAACCAGGACCAATAAGACTTATTAGTCCTGAAACATTTTGAGCAATAGCAAGAGCGTCCAGAATATCAACAACACCATTAGGAGCTCCGATGGGGTTAGCATCAATACAGCAAAGAGTTACTGGTGGCGCTCTTGTGCCTACGGCAATTTCTGCAGCAATACGAGCATCGATAATAGAAACACTTCCATTACCATCAACATCACCAAGAACTGATCCTGGCAAACAGAGAGTTGCATTCAAAGGAGGTGTTGCCAACACAGGACATCTTTGTGTTAGATTCACTAATCCTTGTGTAGCCCTTCCTACAAGAAGGCTATCAAGAATAGTAGTGCTCCCATCTTGGTTAGGGTCAAGGCACTGACACGTACCCGGTAATCCATATTGGTCAATAAGATCAGGAATGTATAAGCTTACTGCAAGATCAGCAAGTAATTCTGCATCTGCAGCATCGTGAATACCTTGGACTAGAGGTGTACTTGTTGATAAGGGATTCACAGGCCGAACATCACCAAGAAGTTGGTTATCTGCACAAATAAATTGTTCAATAGTTTGTGCTTGAACAGCAGGAGAAAAAAGTGCTAGAGCTAGAACAAGAAATGCCCATGCAAGAGTCTTCTGATAATTTAAGGCCAATTCACTTCCCCCGTAAATACTACTATCTATCGCCTCTCAAAAACCCTTATTACTCCCCCCACACATTCAAGAAACAGAGTATATATATAAAGATTGCTATAAGTTGCAATTTAGAGGTGACTAAAAAAAAGTTGTGAGAAATTACGTTTTTAGTCCAATTCCACTGAACAGACCTTCTTAAAAAGAATCCCTGAAAAGAATAGTATTCAGTACGGGAAAATACAACTTTTTCGTTCTTATTTTTTTACTCCTTTTGATGCGTTTCTTATGAACAAAAAGTTAGGCACAAGGAAAAAAAGTCTTTTCAGTTTATTCTTATTTTTTTTATAAAAAATACAAACAAAAATAGGAAAAAGAGACGTATAATAGAGACAATATAATAAATATTATAAAAGATACATGAAAAAATAGGACGATAGAAAAAAGAATAAAAAACAATAGAAATAGAAAAGTTAGGCACAAGGAATGAGGCAATTCTTTTTCTCAAAAAAGGCATCGCTCTATAGTAGAAGAGATCCCTGAAAAGAAAAAAAAGGAGAAGGAAAAGGATAATTTCATTCGAAGACAGAGAACCATAACCTTTATAAAGACGTCATAGTTTCAGCACGTTATGGTAAAAGTACGTAAATTCGCAGCATACCGCGCTTTAGAAAGGCCTTATACGCGATTTAGCAAAAAGAAAAAATATAATTTTATCAGGGCAAGGCCTGTGCTTCGCATTGCCAAATTTGATATTGGAAATCTTCAAAAACAGTTTTCAGCAGCATACTATTTAACTGCAAAAGATGCCTTACAAATAAGGGACATAGCATTGGAATCTGCACGTTTAAGCGCAAACAGACTTTTAGAAAAGAACGTAGGAAAAAGTGGCTATCGTTTGAAATTGCTTCCTTATCCTCATCATGTATTACGAGAAAACCCTCTTGCATCAGGAGCGGGTGCTGACCGTATGAGTACAGGAATGACCCAATCTTTTGGAAAATCCATTGGAAGAGCTGCACAAATTAAGATAGGACAAAGAATTTTCAAATTAGAAGTAGACAAACAGCACGCTGAATTTGCACGAAGAGCATTACGAAGAGCTGCGCAGAAATTACCCTGCACCTATCGCGTAGAAGAAGAGATGAAAGGTTTAAAAGTTTAGTCCTCTCTTTTTAGAGTACCTAAATCTGAAGTGTATCATGCTTTTATATCTTCTTTTTAAAAGTTATGCACAAGGAAAATCTCGTTTATTCTTTTCGTTCATTATTTTCTATATTATTTTTTATAAAAAATTTCAAACAAGAATATAAAAATGTCAAAAATTTTCCACTAGTCTGCGACTAGTGGCTCGAAGCCAATGGACGATTACCAGAGGAAAATTTTTGAGCATGCTCAAATGTCAAAAATGCATTGCATTTTTGAGCACATTCAAAAATCTTACCGATTTTTGATGAACCACTATTGATAGTGGCATGTCGCCACATGCCACCAATCTCTGATTGGTGGTTTTTGACATAGAAAAAAAGAGAGGATAAAAAAGAATCAAAAGACAATGGAGATATGATAGAGAAAAAAAACTATTAAAAAAACTTCATTTTTGCTAGGATGTCACTTTTGGTAATAATGCCCTTAAGAGTTCCCTGTTCGGCAACTAAGACTAAGGGAGAAAATTGAAGTAAGTGTGACACGATGCTTATTCCTGTGTCAGGAGCAATAATGGGGGGAGCTTCTTGCATAAGATCTTTTACTGTACTTCCTTTTTTATTAAGCAAACCTTCTAACAACGCTGTTTCTGAAATAGAACCAAGAACAACATTATGTTCTACAACAGGAAGTTGGGAAATGTTGTGTTTTTTCATTTTTTCTATCACCGCTTGGATTGTTTCCTTTGGTCCTACGAGGATAATTTTTTTTTGCATGACTTCCTTTGCTTTATGTTCCTGATGATGATGGAGGCGCTCAAGCGTTTTGGTAATCTTTTCTACTTTTGAATATGCAGGATCAATAATTCCACTTTCTATTTTTGCGATAAGGCTTTGTGAAACTCCTGCTTGCTGAGCAAGCTCGTATTGTGTCATGCCTATCTTTTTCCTCATGGTTTTTATTTCACGAACGGGCAATTCCATGATAAAGAATAATAGGCATTCCTTTTTATTACTTTCGGAATAACGAACGAAGTGAGTTATGAAGAAAGTTCAAAAATAAAAATTTTAGCTCAATTTTATAAAAAAAGAAGCCTCGTCTTATGTATGGGTTCATTGCAAGATTATCTTATTGAACATCTTCCTGCTACATTGTATACTCCCCCTCCTGGTTTGCAATTAACTTTTGAATTTGCTCATCCTGACCCATTCCCGTTTATAGGAAATGGAGTCGTGACGAAGAGAGGTGAACTTTTAGAAATGCGTGTTGATACTCCTTCTGCTTGTGAATTGCAGGTGGACCCTGCACTTTTAGATAGCACTATTCGAAGAATAATAAGAGAGTATTATCACGAATTAGGTTATGATTGTTCGCAAAGAGAGTCAAGTGCTAATGATCTCCATTTTTTAGGTCATCGTGGAAGGGCACGTGTATCTTTTTTAAGGAGCAAAAAGAAAGAACGTCTTAAAGTAAGTGAAACGGGTTTTACCTGGTAATCTATTAAAAACCAGAAATCTTTTATTTGATGAATAATAATCAAAAGACAAATGTTTTTTTATTCGTCTATTCTTTTTCATGTCAAACAAAAATACAAAAAGTCGTATTAGAGAAACGATAAAATTATCATTATAAAAAAGACATGAAAAAAAAATAAGGAGATAGAAAAGAGATAATAAACCATAGAAAAAATGAATGAGTTATCCTGTAATGTTCAGAACAACACCTTCAACAGGAGGTGCATAGACTTCCATACACCACTCTACCCAGTAGAGCCAATACTCGCGAAGATGAGGAACACCTATTAATACTATGATAAATAAGAAAAGGAAGATGCCTGATTTGATGATTTTTTCTTGGAGTGATACTCCTCCTGTTCTGAGAGGCTGTATGATCAAATAATAACAAGAGATGCCTAAAAAAACAAGGGAAATCATGTACATGGCTATGCTTACAGGATCTGCAAGACTTTCGTGAACAAAGGAATAACATTTCATTGGAGATAACCTCTTTGCCAATCACTAATGACGATACGAGCCATAGTTTCCGTATCAGGAGTATTTCCCTTTCTTAATTTTTTCTTTTTTAGAGCCAATTCTTCCAAGATGTCCTCAGGTGAATCGTGCTCAAGAGAAAGAGTATAATAATCTTCCAAAGCTTGTTTTCTTTCATTTTTTATAAACAAATCAAGAATAGCATAGGCTACTCCTTCAGGATCTTTCAACTGATGAGCGTCTTTTGAGCCTATTAAAGCAAGCCCTTGTTCATCATCTTCCTGATAAGAAAATACTCCAGGAGTATCCATAAGGGTTATGACTTCATTAATGCTCACTTTTTGTTTTGCCTTCGTAAAACCAGCCTTGCTACTTACTCCTGCACTCTTCTTTCCTTTTAATGCGTTAATAACACTGGACTTTCCTACATTAGGATAGCCTACTACTGCAACGATAACCTGCTTTCCTTTTGCAAGCTCCATGATTTTTTGAAGAAGGATCATAGTTCCATAATGTTCTTTTGCACTTACAAAAACACAGGGTTTAAGCCGTTTTTTTTCTTGCTCAAGGGTTTCTTTTTTTACCAAGTCACATTTGGTAATGACATAGAGCAATTTCTTTCCTGCTCTTTGAATCTTATCTTCAATTTCCTTATTTCGTGTGGCTTCCACAAGGCGAGCATCTAAGACTTCTATGATCAGATCAGACTCAGAGATGAGGTCATTGATAATTTTCCAAAAATTTTTACCCATGGACGCTTGTGAAGAGGTGTTGCATAAAAAGGTATGGGTCTAAAGGTTTTGGGTGTAACTCCTTTTTATCTTTTTTTGTAATTCATCACGGAGTTAATCCTGTTTGTTTCTTTTATTTCAATTGGAACCGATGTGGGTTTCGCTTCGCTCAAGCCCACTTTTTCGTGTGGCTTTATGCCGCACCTGTTTTTACCAGATTTTTCTTAAAAATCTGAGGAACTTCCCCCTTGTCACTATTTATCATCTTTGTCTACAAAGCTCGACCTTATGCTGCTAACCAACATTTAGGACAGAGCCGTGACGACCTTTGTAATAATGAAGTCTGAACCTGTTTGAAAATAAAGGAAGGATTATTGCCCTAAAGGTTTGAACTTAATGATCAGTTGGTCTTTTTCTACTTTATAATTTGCTATAGGCAAACTGATATTCAAGAGTTTAAAATATGCTTTCTGTTTGGAATATGCCTTAATTTCAGTTGTATTTTCAAATTGTTCAATATGCACATCTTTTTTCGCACTCACTCCTGGCATTTTAATAGTATAAATAATGTGCTGTGTTAATCGTCGCACACTCGTAAATGGTTCTTCTACACTACCTTTCTTTAAAAGAAGAGATTCAGGAATAGAAAGTGCCTTTTTCAACCGGGGAGAAGTATTCCCAAACATGTCAAGCTCGACAGAAGGCTTTCCCACATTTCTGTCTACTTTAATACTAATTCCTGAAGGGTCATAGGAATAATCTTGGCCAAAAAGTTTATCTAACTCTTTAAAGTGCTCATGAATCTCATGAAAGAGCTCTTCCATACCCATAGTACTCATTTGTTTGTGCCCACAAAATGGACAAAACTTCCATTGCTTTCGAAGAGCAATTTTGCACTCTTTGCATGAGGTCATGTGTTTTTTAAGTAAAAAAGATATAAAAATATTGTGTTTTAGCAACACCGATAAATATAAAAAGAGATGAGGTCAAAATCAGATCAAGACCGTATTTTCTTTATTTTTATCACACTTCTACGATCTGTTACAAGAGAGATATTCTTATAGGAATATTTTTTTCATCAAAATTTATAAACCGGTATTCTGCCCTGAAGAGCAGGAGGGAATATTATGACAGAACATAAAGGAAAATACTTTTTTACATCTGAAAGCGTAACGCAAGGTCATCCTGATAAAATGTGCGATCAAATAAGTGATGCCATCTTAGATGCTATGATCAAAGACGACCCACAAGCAAGAGTAGCCATCGAATGCTTAACTAAAACCGGATTTGTAGTTGTCGCAGGAGAAGTAAAAACAAGAACGTATGTGGACATCCAAAAGATTGTGAGAGATACTATCTTAGACATTGGATACGACAAACCAGAATATGGATTTGAAGGAAGTACGTGTGGTGTTCTTAGCGCTATTTCAGAACAATCTCCTGATATAGCACAAGGTGTCAATGAAGGAGAAGGATTATACAAAGAACAAGGAGCTGGAGATCAAGGGCTTATGTTTGGTTTTGCAACTGACGAAACCCCTGAATTTATGCCACTTCCTATTCTTCTTGCACATAAATTGACCATGCGCTTAGCTGAAGCCAGAAAAAAAGGAGAAATCTGGTATTTACGGCCTGATGGAAAATCACAAGTAACAGTTGAATATGACCAGGGAGTTCCAAAAAGAGTCGATACTGTGGTTATTTCTACGCAGCACAGCCCTGACATTGATTTGGAAACGATCAGAAAAGATGTGATTGAAAAAGTGATTATTCCTGTGGTTGGAAAATGGCTAGATGAGCATACCAAATATTTTGTCAATCCGACCGGAAAATTTGTTATTGGAGGACCTGTGGGAGACGCTGGAGTAACAGGAAGAAAAATTATCGTAGACAGTTATGGCGGCCATGGAAGTCATGGTGGGGGAGCATTCTCTGGAAAAGACCCTAGCAAAGTAGACAGGTCAGCAGCGTATTTTGGAAGATATGTAGCAAAAAATATCGTTGCCTCTGGAATAGCAAAAAAATGCGAGATACAAGTCGCTTACGCCATCGGAGTAGCACAACCGGTAAGCATTTTAGTAGATACCTTTGGTACAGGAAAAATTGACAATGGAAAATTAGTCGAGTTAGTAAGAAAACACTTTGACTTCAGACCAAAAGCGATTATTTCCCATTTGGACTTATTAAGGCCTATTTATAGAAAAACAGCTGCGTATGGCCATTTTGGAAGGAATGATCCTGATTTCACCTGGGAAAAAACGGATAAAGCTGCATTGTTAAAACAAGAAGCGGGATTGTGAGTGTTATCATTACCTAGTTTTAAATAAGCTGCTTCATTTTTTTATATTTATGATGCTTACAGTAACTCCTGTATATAGTGAAAGGGGCATTGCAAAATATGTGAGTGACTATGCACGATTACAACGTGCAGGCTTTCATAGGGATGATGCTTTTTCTATAGCGTGGTTGGGTCTAGAAGATTCTCTTTCTGGAACGCATTCAGGAATTGCAGATGCTGCGTTAAATATTGGCCCTATACATTTTGATGTGCAATGGTATCGAAAACAAAGACAAGCAAACACATTGCAGCAATGGCAAGATCTTGTTGCATTAACAGATCATCTGGATATCTTAGAAAAAAAAGAAGGAGATACATCACCATATGCACCTCTTTTGAAAAAGGCAGGTAAAGCATGTATTGCTCTTGCTCTCTTTACAGCTATGGTTTCTGTTGTTCAAGCTCAAGATATGGGTAGTACTTCATCTTTCTCTTTACAAAATGCGCAGTTACCTTATACAGCAGATACGCATGAGTATATTGTTCGTTTAGTGGGTATAGGCGATAAAATAACTCAAGTGAAATCTGTTGATGAAGCTATAACTCTTATTCAAGATGATTCTACGTATGCAATTCTTCTTGTTTCTAATCCGCCTACAGAAGAAAATCCTGCTGCTGATTTTTCTGACGAGCAAATGCGTGGTATAACTAAATTTCTTGAAGTGGTTCATAGTTCTAATCCTTCTGCTCTTGCAAAGTTAGAACCAATTATTTTTCGTTTGCAACCAGGTATGTGGAGTGCTGCGTTGAAGGGACGTGATAATTTCAAATCAGTAGTTAGCGAATATGTTGGAAAGCCCTATACGGGACAGTATTATGGTGATATCATGGATCTTCTTGTGGGTAGTGTAACGCATATACCTACCTCTGATAAAGAATATAATCTTTTTATGAGTGCTATAATTGAGGGAAGAAAAGCTGATACTGAATCTCTTGACATTATCATCTTAGGTGATGATGATGTGGGTGTTTCAAGAATTTTATATCATGAGTTATGGCATCAACTCATGGAGAATTTTTCAACTGAAGAAGTAAAACAAAAATTTGCTTCCGCATTACCAACTCTTGATGTAACTTCTTATTGTGGTCCTTATGCAAAAACACAAGTAGAAAAAGTAGATGCATGGGCACGTGGAAAAAGAGAAGAATTAGAAGGGTATATTTCTCTTTGTGCTGATCAACCTCTTTTTGAAAAAACAGTTAGAACACTGCAAGAAACTAATACTAATACTGTACTCTTGGATAATATTCAACGTACTAAAAGAGCACTTGAAGATATGGGAGCAGAAAAACTTAGGGAAAGATATGATGCACTTTTGCGAAATGCAGTGTCCGAATGTCGATGGGCAGAGCCTATTGCAGAAGTGGGTGCTGATGTGCTCAGTCGTGACAAAAGGTATACTTCCAGTAAAATGCTAGTGAGGAGGCTTATGCAAGATGATGATACAGTTACACTTATAAGAGTTAATCTTGCTTATGACAAGTTAGATGAAGGCCAGAAGTTTGGTATTGATCAAGGTTTATACACACATGATGAGCTTATCCAATTTATGCCTCCTCTTGATGATTCTTACCTATTAACTGATGAAGAAATAACTGAAATAAACTCTTTGTTAGAGGACAGGGCAGAATTGGAAAGAATAGCTACCTTAAGGTTAGGTCGAAAGTCTCTTTCTCCTGAGAAGTTGATGGCTCTTCAGATTCGTCTTTCTGTTCAGATGAAGCCTTTACCTACACAGCATGAGGTCCTCGAAGAGTTTCTTGAGAGCATTAAGTAACAGGATAATATGAACTCATATCTTTTTTGATGTTGTTGCCTTGTAGCGTGCCAGGAGAACAGGCGATTCATGCAGCCTGTTCGACGCAAATGCTCCGATCAACGGAGGAGTAAATCTACGCAACACCATCAAAAGATAAAAAAATCAGAGGGTTTCATATTAGACTAAGTTAGTAGAAGACAAAAGTTTTGCATAATTTGTCCGTCCCTCGCAGGATTTGCGTCGACTTCGTTGCATGAATCACTCGTCTCCTCATGGTACTCCAAGGTGACAAATTATGCTTTATTAATGTCATCAACTAAGTAATAGTAACCTTTTTATATGTAAACGCATCAGATATTCATATTCCAATGGATTTCTCAACGAATGAAGAAGTTTTTCTTCAGTTGCAAAAAAAGAAGGCATGGACAAGCCCAACATCTCTAGTGTTGAGTCTCTTAGCGCATAAAGCAGGAACTCTTGAAAATATCAAAGACCTTCTGGGAGAACAACAGTATAAGGATAAAATTCAGTTACTCCCCCACCAAAAGAAAGCTGCATTAAAAGTATTGAACGAGTTTACCCATAGAGCCTTACTCGCGGATGAGGTTGGCTTGGGAAAAACTATTGAAGCAGGAATGATCTTAAAAGAGTACATGGTCAGAAGACTCGCACAAAAAATTCTTATTCTTACTCCCGCATCCCTGACTCTGCAATGGCAAGAAGAACTACGCAGTAAATTTGGAGAAGATTTCTTTGTAGCAACAAAGCCTGAAGATTGGGATCAACATGAAAAAATTATTGCGTCTATCGACACCGCAAAGACAGAAAGAAACTCAAAAGAAATTTGCTCGCAAGTCTGGGATTTGCTCGTCATTGACGAAGCTCATAAACTCAAGAATAAACAAAGCTTGAACTATAAGTTTGTAAAAAAAATCCCAAAACAGCGTTTTCTCATGCTGACAGCAACACCCTTACAAAACAACATCTTTGAATTATGGAATGTGATTGACTTATTGCATCCGGGATTTTTAGGAACCTCAAGACAATTTAAAGAGGAGTATATCAAAGACAAATTAGGATTAGAAATTCAACAAGGAGAAGAACTCAGAAAGAAACTCGGCAAGGTCATGATCAGGACACTCAGAAAAAATACGACCATCAGTTTTGTTGATAGAAAAATAGAAACCGTGCTTCTGGACTATCCTACTGAGCAACTCAAATTTTATCAGGATGTACTGATTTTTGTAAAAAAACAATACATTGCACTTGCTAAAGAAGAGAAAGAGCAGATTGAAAAAAATGAGGAAGATGCGGAAGAGGTTGTTTCCCAACAAGAATTACGGCAAAAGGCAAGAGAATATCAAAGCAAGGGATTACTGGGTTTTCGTCTGATCATGCTCACAAGACAGATTTCCTCTTCTCTCAGAACAGGAGTAAAAGCATTAGAACGCTATGCACAAGATCTCAAAGATGAAGCCCAAATTAAAGAGATAGAATCACTTATCAAACGCGGAAAACAATTTACAAGAGACCAAAAAACAGAAATGCTTATTGATCTCATAAAAAAAGCAAAAACGAAAGTGATTGTGTTTACCACCTTTCTTGAATCACAAAAGAATATTCTTGTAGACCTTGCTATGCAGAATATTAGCGCAATCAGTTTTAATGGAACCATGACCCTTGAAGAAAAAGAAGCTGCCATTAAAAAATTTAAGGAAGAGGTGCAGGTATTAGTATGTACGGATAGCGGAAGTGAAGGACGCAACTTACAATTTGCTCATGTTATTGTTAATTATGATCTCCCTTGGAATCCTATGAGGGTAGAACAAAGAATAGGAAGAATACATCGTATAGGACAAACTCATGATGTGCGCATTGTCAATCTTGCATTTAATGATACGATAGAAGCATACATTTTGAACAGGTTGTACGAAAAAATTGATCTTTTTAAAACAGCGATAGGAGAAATGGACTTGATTCTCTCTGAGTTAAAAACGAGCAAATCATTTGAGACCATGCTCTTTGAGTCCTTTGTTAAGGCAAAAGATCAGGAAGACGTGAAAAAAGAGGTAGAAGTGCTTGCACAACAGATGCAAGAAGCAAAAGAGAAAAAAGAACAAATCAGCGTATTGGATGAAAAAGTTTTTGGAGAACGTCCTGGAGGAGACAACCATGAGTGAGATACTCCAAAAACTTCTAGAAGCATTTTTAGAAGAAGAAAAGGTTTTTTATACGTACAAAGAAGAGATCTATGCCATCACTTTTAAAAAACCTTTGAGTGAAATTTTCGGAGAAAAAGTAAAATGCACGTTCAAAGAAACAAAAAAAAATGAAAAAGTACAATTTCTTGGACAAGGATCATTTCTCTTAAGCACGATCATCAGCAAGCATCGTGATCAAAAGCTTCTTGTTGCGCTTTCCCTGAAACCAAAAACGCCGGGAATTTCAGCTGTACAAGACAAAATTGACGAACTTCAAGAAAAAGAAAAAAATGGGCACATTGCGACGTATCAAGTAAAAGAACAAAAGATATTACTTCATTTTGCTGCTGCTGAAATAGAGATTAGCGCGGCTTTGCAGAAAGAGACAGAATTTATGACTTTGCTTTATCATGAAGACATTTCTCCTGTGATCAATAAAGAAGAACTTCTCGAAATGCATTATGAAAGATTATCAAAAGTAAATATCAACGTTAAAAAAGAACTCGTGGATATCCGACAGATTATTGAGAAACAATTGACAGACAAATTAAGAAAAAAAGAAGAACAACATGAACAATTTATTCAACAAGAAGTCACACTCAAAGATGCCCATTACCAACAACTCATGAAAGAAACAGGACTACATATAGAACGTGCACGAGAACGTATTGAAGAAAAGAGAACCCAAGCATTAAAATCACGCTCTTTTGAAAAAATGTATTCGCTTGGTACTGAAAAGAAAAAAGAAGAAAAAAAACTGAAAGAAAGAGAAAAAGAAGCAGACATGGAAAAAGATCGTATACGAGATGAACTCTTAGCAGAAATTGAACAAATTAAGAATATGAAATTTAGGTCTTATGCAGAAATCATAGCAATAGGGGTCATAGAAGTAGAGACATTTACTATAAGTTATAGCAATGGAAAAAATTATTGTTACATTCCAGAACTGCATATTTTTCAAGAAAAAAAGAAGTAAACTAGCGTTTTCTTTTTTTTGACTTTTGTACCTTCTTTTTTCGTGAAGGAGATTTTGATTTCAAAGGCTGCGCAAAAGACTGAATTGCTTGCTGGATAGCACTTAATCCTTGTTTTTGCAAACGTTTAGCTTGATTCGTGCTGAGTTCAGGAATCTTTTTTGATCTTGGTTTAGGAAGTCGCATCTTAAAAGAACGAATTCTTCTTTTTCCAGCCCTTACCACAGAAGGTCTTTTAAGTCTGAGATGCAAACTAATAGGTCCCTTCCGAATCTTCTTAGGAGTAGTACTTGATTTTTTTAGGATAGATACTTCCTTTCTCGTTTTCTTTTTGATTCTTTTTTTTCCCATAATCCCCCAAAGATTTTCATTCTTATGATTTATAAATATTGTGATTTTGGGGTACGCTTTTCATCTTTGGAATATACCTGTTTTTTTTCGTTTTGGAGTTATCTCTTGATAAAAAAGTTAGGCACAAGAACTCTCTTTTCTTTTTTCATTATTTTTTATAAAAAAAATTTCAAACAAAAATATGAAATCAGCTTTTTATAGATGATAAAAATGATATTATAAAGGAATAAAAAAGACACTCATTGTAAAAGATTAAAAAAATATTTTAAAAAGTTGGGCACAAGAATTGCTCTTTTCTTTTATTATGGAAGACAAAACCGGGATATTTTCGGAAAAAGGAGCAGAAGATATTTATAGCACTACCTCTTCCTCTTTTTTATGGAAAAATATCTTATCCTTGACATTGAAACCTGCCCGATAGACCTACCAGAGTATGAAAAACTTGATGAGGAAGAAAGGAAAAAACTTCTTAACCCCATCGATTGCAAAATTATAGCCATAGGGATGCGTTCTCAGGGAGAAAATAACATTTTTTTGGATGAAGATGAAAAGACTATGCTCATTTCTTTCTGGGAAAAGTTTTCTGAACTGAGACAAAGCGGCACACTTATTATAGGTTTTAATCTTCTTCCATTTGACATTCCTTTCTTGATTACACGAAGTTTTATCAATAATGTTCCCATTGTTCCTTTTACCATAAAATATGTTGTTGATTTACGTGAAAAAATAACTGCTTACCGTCATCAACCTTCTCGGGGTACCTTGAAAGACTTTGCTGCTGCAATGGGTTTGGAAAACCTTGGAGATGGAAGCCAGGTTCCTTTTCTTTGTAAAGATAAAGCCTGGGAAAAACTAAAACAGTACTTACAACATGATCTTGTGATAACGGATACGATGTATCAACGCTTGAAGGAATTACACATTCTTGATATTCAAAGATATTAAGATAATCTTCTTTAATTTTTTGAGTATTTATGTTTCATTTTTACCATTCTTTTTAAAAAAAAAAATTAAAACAATATATTTTCATACTTTTATAAAACATTTTCAAACAAAAATACGAAAAATAAACAGGAAAATAGATCATAAAAAGTATACAATTTCCAAAGATTTATAAAGAAACAAAGCAAAAATAAGGATATGGCAAAAGCAAGAAAAAGACTGCATAAGAGTATTACTTATGTGCAGGATTTAGAGAGAGATTTGCATAAAACTCCTGATTCCTTGCGCTTTGGAATGATACACTTCCTTCTTGGCATGCTCACAGGAGCAATTGTTACTACTATCGTTATTTATTATGTTCTCTAAAGATTTATAAATTAAAATAAACTTTTTATTTGAAAATGAAGCTGGAAGAAATAAAAAAAGACTTACCCTCTGAAGTCTATGAAAGACTCTCAAAAGAGATCACGCAGCTCACACCAGCACAAGCAAAAGCTGTCAAAGCAGGACTCTTTTCACAAAAAAACCTGCTTATCTGTACGCCTACAGCTTCTGGAAAAACACTCATCGGAGAACTTGCAGCAGTAACCGCTATCGCACAAAACAGGGGAAAAGCAGTGTATATTGTACCCCTAAAAGCTCTTGCAAGTGAAAAGTACAAAGACTTTAAAAAAAAATATGAAGGAATATTCAAAATTGGACTTTCTATAGGTGATACTGATCAGGCAGATACGTATTTAAGTAATTATGATTTTATTATTTGTACCTCTGAAAAGTTAGACTCCCTGATCAGACATCATACGCCCTGGTTAAAGCAGATCGCTGTACTGATTGTAGATGAGATTCATTTGCTCAATGACGCTTCACGCGGTCCAACACTGGAGATTTTAATAACACTCTTGCGAAGAATTTTACCCCAAGTACAAATTATTGGACTATCTGCAACCATAGGAAATGCGGAAGAGCTCGCTTCCTGGTTAAAAGCAAAACTGATACAGGATGAGTGGAGACCTGTAAAGCTACAAAAAGGAGTCTATTATAATGGAAAGATAGAATTTGAAAAATAAGATGTTCCTTTTTAATATTTTATTTTATTGAAACTCAACTCTTAAAAAACCAAAAAAATATTTTGAAGGTATTGATTATTGACGATAAAAAGACATACAAAGAATAGATAAAAAACAGAAAAGAAAAAATAAAGAAAGAAGATTAAATGCTCGGCCTTTGATATCCTTCTCTTGCATAGGCAGCATCTGTTCTTGCTTCTTTGATTGCTTCCTCTAATGCTTTATTCATATCTTGGAATGGTATATGAGTAGGAGGGTTAAAAATACGTTCAGGGAAATTTTTATCACAAGATATTTTTGAAGCCTTTTTTAGGAATGTACCGGAAGGTTGTGTAGGATCCTTAGGAAGAGCATCAGCATAGCCAGAACGTGCTAAGGCGCGAAGATCAACTTTTTTTCCGATGCCATCACTAGTCCAAGTATAAAGAATGCCTTCAGTATGCAAAGTAGTAATGACTAAATCATCCTGGATTGCTTTTTGAAGAAAATGATCTCCTTCTTTATAGATTTCTACTTCAGTACTTTGAATCATAAAAGTACAATGAGCAGGATCAGAAGAAGCAAAGACATCTGTTAAAGAAAGGACTTCTTGGGATGAAGGAATTTCTTCTTTCTGAACTTCTTCTTTATTTTCTTCTCTAATAACGGGTTGTTCCTCAGGGATGATTTGAGAAGGTTCTACTTGATTTTGTGGTTCTTGCTGAGTTTCCTGAACTTCTGGGCTCTTATTACAGGAAAAGAAAATGAGAAGAATAATAGCTGCAAGGCCTAGCGTAAACCAGAGATTAATCTTTTTTTCAGGAGTATCTTTCTTATCGCCCATCCTCTTTTGAAAAAGATTAAGGTTTAAATAGGTTTCTACTGGAAAAATACGTAAGGATAGGGAAAAGAAGTGTTTCTACCCATCTTGCTACTTATAAACAAAAACTTAGGCACAAGACCAAATTTTTTTTGTTTATTATTTTGGTATTATCCTCTTTTATTTTTTATTATTTTTCTTTTATTTTCGTTTATTTGATTATTTTTTTATAAAAAACCAAAAAACAAATTAAAAAAACATAAAAATTTCAAACAAAAATATAAAACAGACAAAAAAAGATGATAAAAAAATGACCTAAAAAAATACAAAAAATATGAAAAAATTCTTGCTTACAATCCCAAGCTTGCCATCAAAGAGTTGGGATCAAAACTTTTCAAATCAGTATACCTTTGACCTGTTCCTAAATAAAGAATAGGTTTTTGCGTTACAAAAGAAATAGAAATAGCTGCTCCCCCTTTCTCGTCAATGTCTGCTTTTGCAAGAATAATACCATCAATACCAATAGCTTCATTAAATTGCACAGCCTGTTCAACGCAATCATTGCCTGTAATACTTTCTCCAACAAAAATTTTCAGATCAGGCTTTGCAACCTTGACAATCTTTTTCATCTCATCTACTAAGTTTGTATTGCTATGCAGTCTTCCTGCAGTATCTATAAGTACCACATCCATGTTTTTTGCTTCCGCGTGTTTAATCGCATCAAAAGCAACTGCTGCAGCATCACTCCCATAATCATGTTTTATTAGTTTTATGTGTAACTTATCAGCATGCTCTTGCAACTGATCTATTGCAGCAGCACGAAACGTGTCCGCAGCAGCAAGCACTACACCGTATCCTTGTTCTTTTAATAAATGAGCAACTTTTGCAATCGTCGTCGTTTTTCCAGAACCATTGATACCTACAAAACAAATAATAAAAGGCTTCCTACTTTTTTTCTTGATTTGATAGAGCAAATCTTCCCCTTTTATCTCAAAGAGACTGACCAAGGAATTTTTTAATGAATTTACAATCGTTTCTTGCACAGCAGATCTTTTGATAGGAACATCAATCAATTCTTTTTTAAGATCTTGTTTTATTTTTTCAATCACTTCCAGGGCAACATTGTTTTCAAGCAACGCAACTTCTAAATCCCAGAAAAGCTCATCAAACTGGTCTTCAGAAATTTTCTTCATAACAATTTTTTCTTTCAATTTTGAAAAAAAGCCTTTAGGCTCTTCGATTTCCTTTTTTATTTTTTTGGGATGGGAAACTTGTTCTTTTTGTTCTTTTCTTTCAGTTAATTCCTGTATTGTAGGAATGGGTTCCTGGAATAATTCTTGTTTCTCCTTGGTAGTTTCTTTTTCAAAAAATTCCTGGGATGCTCTTAATTCCTCCTCAGCAATTTTGTCTTCGGAAGTTTCCAGATGAGGGACAGTAGGTTCTTTTTCTATCTCTTTAAATGCATCCTCAACATTATATAGCTCCTCCAATCTGGGTATGGTTTCTTCATACTCTTTTTCCTTTTTTACTTCTTCTTTTTTCTCTTCTTTCTTTTTCGTAAATTTTTCTTTGAGTTTTTCAAAAAAGCCTTTTTTGATTTCAAGAGGCTCTTCTACTTGAAAATCAGTAATAAGCTCAGGAAGCTCTTCAAAATGCACTTCTTCAGGTTGTTCAATTTCCTCAGCTAAAGATTCTGTAAGATCGGAAGCAAGCTCTTTTTCATGTTCAGTAAGATTTTCTTGAGCAAATGAGGGTTGTTCTGGAACTTCTTCAAATGAAGGCTCATCTTCTATTTCCGTTACTTCTTCTTGTTTGAGAAACGCATCTTCAGAAAGAACTGCTTCATCGTCAGAAAAAACATTTTTTTCTTCTCTTGTCTCATCGATACTCTGAGGTTCTTCTTCCTGTGCTTTTGCAAGAGCAGATTCCAGTTCTTCTTTTTCTTCAAGCTTTTTGAGCACAACTGCTGCTGGAATACCTGTTGCTTTTTGGAAAACCTCTTCTGCTCTTACTTCTCCACGAACACGGTCAATTATCTCCTGCGCTTTTTGGACTTCCTCTTCAGGCACTTGCTCTTCTTCTGAAAAAGTTTCTTCAGGAGCTTCTTTTTCTACTTTTTGAGAGAATTTACTAATAGCGGACTTCAATTTGTCTTTCAGAAACTTAAACATAGGCAAACTCCTTATTTTTTATGGGATTCTTTTTGTATCTGTTGTTCAGCATCTTGCAGATGCTGCATAAAATCCTGCATTTTTGCAGTCATATGCTCATGTACCTCTATGATATGTTGCGCTTGTTGAGCAAGCATTTTTTTTACCT
Source organism: Candidatus Woesearchaeota archaeon (assembly GCA_018303205.1). Taxonomy (GTDB): domain Archaea; phylum Nanobdellota; class Nanobdellia; order Woesearchaeales; family JAGWAF01; genus JAGVYP01. The sequence goes on along the minus strand of JAGVYP010000029.1, from coordinate 4,341 downwards.
GATCATGATCTTTAAGTGTACACGTTTCAGCTCCCACATTTACCAGAAAATGCTTTCCATCTTGTAATTTTGCCTTGGCAAAGATACCGCTGGCTATGGGAATTAAGATTTCTGTTTCTTCTTTTGTCTCAGAAAGTTCCTGAATGCTTTGCTGCAGATACTCCACTTCCATAAGCTGTTCTTCTGCTTTTTCAATCTGCTTTTGTAATTCCTTCATCTGCTGCTGCATCATCTGCAGTTCAAAAAAAGATTCTTGGAGTTCCTTATTTTGTTTTTTATCGTTCATAGTTTATACACCTTACTGAGGAGATCTGTTTGTTTATAAATGTTTAGTTGAATTTCTTTGAAACTTATCTTAAAAATCCTTATTGAATATTCACATATCTTTAGCACTTACAGAAAACGCTTTATCAGGATCTTTATTACCTAGAAGAAGAGATACTCCGAATTTTCTTTGACCAACAGCCCCTCCTTCTCGCTCCCTGTATTTAACTGTCAGTTCTAGACCTCCGGTTTCAGGACGACCACTTAATGTTGTAATGGTTCCTCTCGTACGAGATTGCTCAGTGAGTTCCACACGACCATCAGAAAGATAAATCATCTCTTGATCATCACCTACTAAAAGATAATTTCCTTGCCTATCAGGACCATAAACACGTAATGAATCTTCCCCTATCTTGATATCTGTTGCTCCCGCCTGCCTGCACTCTGTAGGACTTACCCACAACCACATCATCCTGTTTAACAGACCTTGAAGTGTATTGCTTGTTCCTTTCCATCGTGGAGAAAAATCATACCCATACAAATCTCTTTGATCTGGTTTGTCTATACCATTGCTCGTAAGATGAACAAGCATGGCTTGAGCGTGCTCAAGACCGTAATGAAACCCAACCCGTGCTCCTTTTTTTCCATGAACATCTTCAACACGCATATAACCGCTACCTAAATGAGGACTTTGTATTGTCCTAAGATCAAAACCTGGAGGTAGGGTCACTGTTTCTTCTTCTACTAATTCAGTACCATGACGATATATAACTACTTTTAACCTCTGTTTTCCCTCTACAGGATCAAGAGGTTCAGATACAAATCTTGCAGGAACTCTTTTTGGTTCTCTTCCTTGCACCTCTGCTATAACATTTCTTTCTGGTTCATAGGTAAGAGGATCATCAGTCTTTACCGTTCCCCGAGGAAATCGTGGCAACCCTGTATGTTTTACCATTCCTGTTTCAACACTTACTTCAAGCGTTGCATGATCTCCTTTCTCTGTTCCAATAGTTATAGTATGACTTTCAGGATCATAACCCACTGTCGTAATATAATCTCCTTCTTTTGTAGGATCATAGAAAGGCAATTCAAGCGTCGGAACAATCAACACATTCCTAGCACTACTAGTATCTTGTCTTCCTAACGCTCTCAATGCATGTACACGCGTATCTAAACTAAATCCTAACTTTTTTAACGTTTCTGGAATATCATTTATTTCTTCTGCCATAAGAAAAAGGAGAGGGAGGTTCTATTTAAATCTTCTTTGGCAAAGTTTTAAATACATTTCACTACTCTCAACGACCATGACTGACAACCTTGACGCAATAACAAGAAGAGCATTTCTCGGAAGCGCTGTAGTAATTGGAGCTGGGGCATTTCTCGGTTTTCCTTCCACTGCCTCAGCAGAAGAACTAGAAGTACGTGTAAAGGTTGTAGGCCAAGGAGAAGTAGAAGTAACTGGATTACAAGAAGGATACACTGTTGATTTTGTTGCTCGTGATTTTCAAGAAGATTGGTACGTTGTTGTAAAGAAAGGAACAGAAACAAAAATCTACATCGGTTCAGGACATAGATTAGAAGAAGTTGCTATTACAAATATAACCCCCGACCAAGAAGAAATTCGTTATGCTTTTCAGATGGGAACTACTGTTGGAAATATTAAGTACGGTGGGGAAAAACCATCAAGAGTAACCTACACAGAAACAAGACCTCTCTTTGATGAACCTGTCGTAAAAAAGAAAACAGCAAGTCCTAACGACCACGTACAATGGCTAGAAGGAAACATGCACCAAGTTGCAAAAAGTGTAGATCTGACATTGCGTCAAACAACTGAAGGCACTTTTGTTCATGGTCTTCCTGAAGGATACCTTGCGCATGTTTTCCATGACGGAGAAATGCAGTATGTTGTCGCTATAAAAGACGAGGATGTCTTAGTCTATCGAGGACATGGTGATGTCTTACAAAAAGTTCCTGCAATTAGAGATAAAAAAATTGAAGAAGGAAGAGTTATTTCGCTTGATTTACGAGCGGACATAAAAGATGTTGGTAACCTTCGTAGTCAATTCTTTTTTGATGCAGATCCTAATCAAAGCCGTCATGAAAGTGATAAACTATTTTTACTTACCCCTTATAAAGTTAGATGATACCTTTTCATTTCAAGAACTTCTTTCCTCTTCCACTTCTTCTTTCACCTCTTTGATATTGCCTTTCTTATTCTTTTTTGCAGTATCCTTAGGAGTATCTTCTACTATATCAGTAACATCTTGAATACTGCCTTTATTGCCTAAAAGATGAATATCAATCTCTCCTAGAAACTGTTGTTGATCAAGATCAACTTTTCTCTGATTATGCAAATGAAGAAGAGGAACAAAGACATGCACTTTGGTTTCCTTACCTGCATCTTTTCCTATGAGTTCTGAGAAGAAAATTTTTTTCCTGCTTGTGGAAAGATGCAAATCAAGAATTTTATTATACACCTGTTTAAGAGATAACGTGATGTCCCTTGCTTTGTGAGGAGCTTCTATTCCCACTTCAGGAAAAGATTTTATCAATCGTCTTTTCTTTACTTCCAACGCTTTTTCTAATGCGCCCACAAGATCATAAATAGAAACCTTTCTCTTTCTTGGCTGAGGAGTTCTTGGAATAAGCGTCATGCGTTCTTGCTCAGAAATATCAGAAGGCTTGCGCATACCTCCTTCTAAATCATCATAGAAGGATCCTGTTTGCGGATCAGACTGCGCGAGCAAACGATCAAACTCATCCAACTCAACACCGACAAGTCTTTTTGATTTTATTTTCAAAAGAAGAGCAGCAGCAAGAACCACTTTACCACCAATTTTAAAATCCATTTCCTTTAAGTGTCGTATAGCCTCAATATACTGTGCTGTTAAGAGAGAAATATCAATGTCCCAAGGGTCCATTCTATGCGATTTGATAAGATCAAAAATGATCGTTTTCCAGGTAATCTCATTCTCTTTCACCAACATATCAAAGATTTCCTGTTGCATGGAAACGTAAGACACCCTGAGGTATATAAAAGTGATTATTTCAATGGTATCGTTGAGCAAGTGAGTCACAAAACAAATGTTTTTTTATTCGTTTATTCTTTTTCTTTTTATAAAAAAATTCTCAAACAAAAATAAAGGATTATAGTTGATATACAAGAATTGACAAAAATAATAAAAAAATTAAAAAAAATTAAAACATCACAAAAAAAGAGAATGATTGATAAAAAAATAAAAAAGATAAAAGAGAGACAGAAATAATTTGAAAGAGTTAAACACAAGAAAAAACTATTTTTCATTTATTTTTATCATTTTTTATAAAAAAATTTTAAAAAAAACAAAAAAAAGAAATAAAAAAAAGTGGAAAAAGAACAAAAAGAAAAACAAAACTTGAGTATACAAAAACCCAGATTTTGGTCATGAGCTGCACCACAACATTTATAAATAACCCGCTTCTCCAATTTGTTCTCAACTCATGACCTCCAAGTTCTCGTCGCTGAGCGATGGGAAACCTTCTACAGAAAAATGAGTACTCAAGCTCTTTTGAGTATGATGTGAAAAGATAGGCAAACCTGTTATTCCTATTAAGACAAAAAGACAAATATTGCGACCAAGAATTCCCGTTGATCCTGCGGGAGGCCGCTGCTATTGGAATCCGGTTAAGGCATGCATGTCAGGGGACTTCGGTCACCGGCAAAAGGCTGAGTAACACGTCGATAATCTTCCCTATGGTGGGGTATACCCTTGGTAACCTGAGGTTAAAACCCTATAAGAAATGAATACTGAAATGTGTTTTTTCTAAAACGCAAGGCCGTAGGACGAGTCGGCGGTGGATTAGGTAGTTGGTGAGGTAATGGCTCACCAAGCCAAAGATCCATAAGGGCCATGAAAGTGGGAGCCCTCAGAGGGACACTGAGATACTGGTCCCAGCCCTACGGGGTGCAGCAGCTACGAAAACTTTACAATGCACGAAAGTGTGATAAGGGGATTCCGAGTGCTTATGCATTGCATAGGCTTTTGCCAAAGGTAAACACTTTGGCGAATAAGTGGTGGGTAAGACTGGTGCCAGCAG
>JAGVYP010000028.1 GCA_018303205.1 Candidatus Woesearchaeota archaeon | reverse complement strand
ATAAAATAATATAATATAAAATATATTTTTAAATATATACATTAAAGAGTACAAACAATATAAAAAAATATAAAAATAAAAAATATTCTTTTTTTTCTTTTATTTTCCATAAGAGATACACCTCACTTCTTCTTTTCCAAAGGAATTCAAGGTGTGGGGGTACCTTTTTTTTGTATGAAAAACTACCAAATCTTTATATATGAGTTATACCTCCACAATAGTAACACTTTTTATCAGAGCAGGGGGAAGATTTTTATGATTATTCAAAAAGAATTTTTACATAAACTCAAAGATTTTGGGCTCAATAGTTATGAAAGCAAGCTCTGGGCTGCGTTATTATCACGCGGGGTTTCTACTGCAGGAGAATTAAGCGATATCGCAAATGTACCCAGATCACGATCCTATGACGTTCTCGAAAGCCTTGAAAAAAAAGGATTTATTATCATGAAATTAGGAAAGCCCATTAAATACCTTGCCGTTCCTCCCCAAGAAGTTTTAGAAAGAGTAAAGAAAAAAATAAAAGAAGAGGCAGAGAAACAATCCAATTTACTCGAGAGTATTAAAGAAGGAGAATTATTAACAGAACTTGGTAATCTTCATAAACAAGGCATCGAACTGGTAGAGCCTACCGATCTTACGGGTGCTGTCAAAGGAAGAAATAATATTTACAATCATCTCTATGCTATGATTAAGGATGCAAAAGAGTCCGTTGTCCTCATGACAACAGAAGAAGGATTAATACGCAAAGCAGAAATATTACACGCAGCATTTGAAAAAGCCAAAAAAAATGGTGCAAAAATAAAAATAGCAGCTCCCCTTACTAAAAAAACAGAAGAAGTAGTAAAAATACTTTCAAAATTTGCCACTGTAAAACATGTTGATGATATTAAAGCAAGATTTTGTGTCATTGATGGAAAAGAAGTAGCATTCTTTCTCCTTGACGATAAAGAAATTCATCCTACCTATGATGTGGGGGTCTGGGCGAATACTCCTTTTTTTGCAAATGCTCTCGACAAAATATTTACTCGCGTATGGAAAGAGTATGCTTAATTTCTTTTTCTTATTCTCTTTTCATACTTAAAAATTTATTCTCTACCTTATCGAAAGGTTTTTAAACCCCAAAATATAGATGAGGTAAAAGAGGTGGTTTCATGGCTGAGGATGCAATTTTACGTGTCACACTCGCTGTTATTATAGGTACTCTGGCAGCTATTGTTTACAGTTTACGTGTTCTTGTTCTTATGGAAAGAAGAGTTGCGCGTATGGAAAGGCATATTGAAAGTATTGCACTTCGTATTGTAGAAGAGGAATATAGAATTGAATCAGGGATGGGTGTACGATCACGTGCTGCTAAATCAAAAATGTCTAAAAAAACTAAAAGAAGCAAACGTTAATTTTTTTGATTTATTCTTACTTCTTTTTCTAAAATTTCAATTTCGCTCTGGATGTGATTAATCGTTTTTAGATTATCTTGTTGGTTTAGAAGGGAAGCGCATTCAGGACATTTATAATACGTATCCGTTGCTTGTTCAAAAGTTAATCGGGAACAAGCATTTTTACAGAGGAAAAATTGATTTTTTTGTTCTTTATCTAATCTTTCTTTTAATTTTACCAACCTCTTTTTTTTGAGTAAGGTACGTAAATCTTTTACACGGCCGTCATTAAAAGTCCAATAGTAAATATACCATCCTTTTTGCTTGTCTTTTTTTCTCGTAAAAGAAACGAGGTTAGAGTCATATAAGCGATATAATTGGTTGCGTATAATATTAATTTCCTGTTTTGCATCTTGAGCAAGTTTGAATTCAGAAATATTCCTTTTTCCTTTGAGCACTTTGACTAATTCAAGAACGTCTTCACCCGCTACCTCACTGATAACTGTGTCTATCTCTTTACTTGTCAAAGTCATTTTTCTTTCCCCCTTACTTTTATAATGATAAAATTTTATAAAGGTATGGGTTCTTAAAAAAGATGGAATATCCTTATTTATCTTTATTTTTATTTAATCTAATCTATTTATCATCTATTTAATATAAAAAGAAAAAATAGATCATATTTTTCTAAAATAACAATTATTTATCTTCTATTTACCTTAAAAAAAGAACCTTTAAAAAGCTTTCATTTCTAGAAATTGGGAGAGGTTTAATCCCTTCATTTCTGCAAGGGCAATGTCAATCATTTTCATTTTTCCACTTTCTTTCATATCTTCCAGATTCATAAAAAACCACTCTTTTTTTGGAAATTTTATCGCAATCCAGGCTTCTGCACCAAATTGTTGCGCAAAACTCTGCAAGGAAATTATTTCCTCCTGTGAAAAATATTTTGAAGATTCTTTAGTTATCTTACACTCTACTGCAGCTCTTCGAAGAGCATTTCCTGCAATAATATCAGGAGAAGGATATCTTGACGATCCTGAACCAGCAATGCGATGTGCTGCCCATCCCGATTTCCAAAAAAGATGGATCAACTCACGCTCTGCGTCTATCCCTTTTTTTTTCTTGTTCATTAAAGAGCTCTTCCTTCTTCTTTTTATCAATCTTCTTCTTTTTAACGTTTATCTCAGAAACGCTCTTTAGAATCTATCCTGTTAGGAACATCATTGCGTAGTTAAACTGCTCCTTCGATCGCAGATAAAACCAAAATCGAGCTGCATGAATCGCTCGATTTTGTGATTTTGCTACAAGGCAATGATGCGCTTGCCTACTGAGATAGGTTCTTAATTTTTTTTATGAAGATCCCCATACTTTCCTAAATAACGAATAACCTTTTGTCTGCATTTTCCTTGTGTCCAAATACCTTTTACGAGATAGCAGTACCTATGCCCCTTGATCATTTTTGTTCTCACAAATACCATAGCAAAAGTTAGGCACAATAAACTATTTAAATTTTTCTATTTTTATGACTATATCTATTATAATAAACAAAAATAGTTAGGCACAAGATTCATGAGGGGAAATGTTTATAAAGTGAAAAAGAATAAAGATCTTTATGACCGCAAAAAAGCTTCTTCCCTTAGCAGCAATGGAAAAAATCCTTAAAGCATGTGGGGCAGAACGTGTTTCCGATCCTGCGAAAGCAGCGCTCAAAGAGCTTCTGGAGCAACGTGCAGAAGAAATAGCGCTCAATGCAGTAAGGCTCGCACAACATGCAGGAAGAAAAACGATAAAATCTGAAGATCTCAAGTTAGCTTCAAAACCTTAAATTGTCATTCTCATAAAATCATATGCGCAAAAAGTATTTGGAAAAATCTGTTTTGCATCTTCCTCTATCTTTTTTATATCTTTATAACGTTGAGAAAAATGAGTTAAGATCAATTTTTGGACTCTTGCCTGTTGTGCTATTGTTGCACAATCTCTCGAGGTCATATGCATATACTGCTCTGCTTTCTCTCGCAGATCAGCATCATACGTAGATTCAATCAACAAGAGATCGGCATCTTCTGCTAGCATAATACTTTCTTTGTTAGGGGTCGTGTCAGGGATGTATACCATTTTTTTCCCCTTTTTAAGTTGAGTAACTTGTTCGGGAAGAACTGTTGTCTGTCCTATCTTTGCTGGTTTTCCATCACTTAAGAGTTTCATCCAAGGCCCTTCTGGTATCCTTAATTTTTTTGCTTTTTCTATATCAATGCGTAGAACATCTTTTATTTTAATTGCATATCCTATACAGGGAACAGAATGCGTCATAGGAGCAGCTTCTATAGTATACCCTTTTGTTTCAAAAATGATCTTAGGTTTATTTATCTTACATTCAACTATTTCGAGATGAATTTTATTTTCAAAGAGGCAACTTTGAAGAAGGTGTTTCATATTTTTTTTTGTTCCTTGTGGTCCATAAATGCTTATCTTTTTCTGAGGCTCTTCATTTCCTATGGTTTGTAATAATCCAATAAGACCTGAAACATGATCCCCATGCCAATGACTCAATAAAACTTTTGTTATTCTTGTGCGTTTAATATTTGCAATATTCATTTGCCTTTGTGTTCCTTCCCCACAATCCAAGAGAATTCCTTCATCTTCTAAGGCAAGAAAATAACCTGAAACATTTCTTTCTTTTGTAGGCACCATACTGCTTGTTCCCAAGATTGTGAGTTCCATAGTGTCCTTAGCACGTGATTTGTTTATATTGTTTCTCTCTTTTATTTTATTTCTATATAGTAATTATATTTTTTGTGATTGTTTTAATCTCTTTTTTTGTTATTCCTTACCTTCTTTATTTCTTTTTCAATCTTCTTTTCTTCTAACCCATGGGGTCAGGTAAGTCAAGTCTAGTGACTTTTGTGACAATGCGTAGCTTGGCTGCTCCATTGATCACAGACTTTGCGTCGAGATGCCTGCATGAATCGGCATCTCTCCTGATTTTGCTACAAGGCATTGTCACTTAATTTGACATTACCATGTGGTCACAAGCTTTATAAGCACCCTCTTTCCCATAACTCTATGACTGTCAAAGCTCTTTTTATTCAAGAAAGAATTCTCACAGAAAATTCAGATGCTGCAAGAGAATTATACCATCAAGGAACGTATGGTAAACTCCTTCCCAATGAAAAAGTGCAACTTTCCCTCATAGAAACACTCTATCTTATCGAAAAACAAAAATTAACGGTTCTTGATGGAAAAAACAAGGAAATCATTTTTGAAAATCTCCTAAAAAAAATACAACGCACAGAAAAAAACTTCTGGACACGTTATTGTGTATACCAAGATATGAGAAACAGAGGCTACATTGTCAAAACAGCACTCAAATTCGGAGCGCCTTTTAGAGTTTATGACCGCGGAATAAAACCCGGGGAAGACCATGCGCGCTGGATCGTGTTTCCTGTTCATGAAAGTGAAGCAATGACCTGGCATGACTTCTCAGCAAAAAACAGAGTAGCACATTCAACCAAAAAAAGACTGCTCATCGCAGTTGTCGACGAGGAAAACGATGTCAGTTATTGGGAATGCAGATGGCTTAGGCCATAAACTATATAAGTGAGCAGCCCTTTGCTTTTTCCATGGATTATCGTGAACAAATTCTCTCTTTTTTGCACGTGCATGGGCCTAGTGTTCCTAATGAAGTAAAAAAACACATCAACAAAGATAGCCTTATGGCTAGTGCTATGCTCTCCGAACTCAGCAGTACTGGAAAAGTGATCATCTCTTCTCTCAAAATGGGGAGCAGTCCTCTCTACTACCTTCCCGGACAACAAGATCAACTCCAAAAATTTACTTCCTACCTCCATGAAAAAGAACAAAAAGTATTTCTCCATCTTCAAGAAAAAAAAATGCTACGCGATAGCGCTTGCGATGCTCTTACGCAACAATGCTTACGCAATATCAAAGACTTCGCAGTCCCCCTACACGTTACCTTCGAAGGAAAACAAGAACTCTTCTGGAAATGGTACCTCGTCCCTGATACCGAAGTTAACAGTCTCATCGGAGAATTACTCCAACCTCCTCAAACTCAAATAACAGAACAACCTCCTCTCCTACAACAAAACCAACCTTTAGAAAAAAAAGTAAGCGAAATAAAACAACTCAAAACAAAAAAAATAAAAGAGCTTAAACTCGTTGTAAAAGAAGAAAAACAAACTCTCATCGAAGAAAAAACATCCCCCGAACCTATCACTTCTGATGATCTTTTTTATCATTTTATCAAAAAATATTGTGACGATAAAAAAATTATGATTCATTCACTCAAACCCATAAAAAAAGAGAAAGAATACAATCTCATGATTAGCTTTTCGAGTGCAGTAGGTGATGTGCACTATTTCTGCAAGGCAAAAAACAAAAAGCGCATTAACCCTGATGAGTTAAGCAGTGCGTACCTTGAAGCAAGTGAATACAAGCTTCCTGTGCTCTTTCTTGCGCCAGGAGAACTTACCAAAAAAGCAGAAGACCTCATTTTGCATAACTTAAAAGGAATGAAATTTTCGCAACTTTCTTAAATAAGCCTTTCTGTTCCTTCTTTATGGGAGTACATCTACGAGAGCTTATTCCACGCAAGGAAATTCAACTTACCCAGCTAAAACATAAAGTCCTCATGGTCGATGCCTTTAATCTTCTTTATCAAATGATTACAACCATAAGGCAAAGGGATGGAACCCCTCTTACAGACAACCAAGGAAACACTACCAGTCATTTAGTAGGCCTCTTCTCCCGTGCAACCCATTTCATGGAAGAGGGCATAAAACTCGTTTTTGTCTTCGACGGAAAAGCACCTTCACTTAAAAAAGAGGAAAGAGAAAGAAGAGCATCTCTTAAGGAAGCAGCACTTGCAAAATATCAAGTTGCGAAACAGAAAGAGAATATTGAAGACATGAAAAAGTATGCTTCACGAACTGCATTTCTCACACCAGGGATGGTTGCTGAATCTCAAGCACTTCTTGAAGGATTAGGAATTCCCATTGTGCAAGCACCTTCTGAAGGAGAAGCACAGGCAGCATATATGGTAAGCAAAGGAGAGGGGTATGCTGTCGTAAGTCAAGACTATGATAGTCTGCTCTTTGCAGCTCCCAAACTCATTCATAACCTCTCTGTAGCAGGCAGAAGAAAAAAAACAAAAGTAAGCTATGAAAAAATTAATCCTGAAATGATCAATTTAAGTGAAGTGCTTAATACTCTCGGTATAACTCAAGATCAACTGATTGTCCTAGCCATCCTCATAGGAACTGATTATAATACCGGGGGAGTAAAAGGGATAGGCCCAAGGAATGGACTGAAACTGGTTAAAGAATACGGAACTCATTTTGATGCGCTTTTCAAAACAGTCTCCTGGGATGCTCCTTCTTCTTGGGAAGAAGTTTTTGAAACGTTTAAAAAAATGCCAGTAACTTCTGATTATCATTTGCATTGGAAAACTCCAGATCATGAGAAAATAAAAAAACTTCTGGTCGATTCTCATAATTTTTCAGAAGAGAGGGTTCTTACTACACTCAAAAAATTTCAAACTCCTTTACAAAAGGGATTAGGGGACTTTATCTAACATGGAATGGTACTTTTTGGTTTTGCTCAGTGCATGCTTTCTTGCAAGTGCCGATCTTTTTATGAAAAAAGCATTAACTCATGATCATGCACTCGAGTTTCTGCTGAGTTCTAGCTTTCTTATTACCCTTTTTCTTCTTCCTTTTCTTTCTCAGATGAACTTTTCTTTTTCAATTTTTTCTTATAACCTCATCTTTCTCAAAGCACTGCTTGCTTCCCTCGCATGGCTTCTCTTTATGAAGGGGGTAAGACATTTAGAACTTTCACAAGCCATCCCTCTCAAAAATCTGAGCAGTCTCTACGTTCTTATCCTCTCTTTTTTTTTCTTAGGGGAAAGACTTACTTTTTTACAAATAGGGGGGATTCTCATTCTCATCTTTGGCGCAGCACTACTGGAACTTGAAAAAGATCTTTTTCATTTTGTCAGAAAAATAAAAGAGCTTCCTAAAAAATACTTGTTTTTTATCCTTATAGGATTATTGTTTGGCGCATTTTGTGTGCTTCTTGACAAAATTATTCTTAGGGAAGTAGAGGTACTCTCTTTTACCTTTTTGCATTTTCTGCTACTTTTTCTTTTTTATTTTGGTTACTCAACTGTTCGCTATCAGGGATATCAGGATATGATCGCGGTGTACAAAAAAAGTGGTATCTTTGTTTTTGGATTTGCGATTTCCATGGTATTTGCGGATTATCTTCATTTTAGTGCGCTTGCTATTCCTACGGTGTACATTAGCTTAGCTATTCCTCTCAGAAGATTAGGGAGCTTGATTTCTACCTTCATCGGTGGCAGAATGTTTCATGAGCATAACTTAGGACTTCGTTTTCTCGCATCTTCTTTCATGCTTTCTGGGGTGGGTATGCTAGTATGGTAACGTTAAAAAAAATGCTCGCTGGAAAAATAGGAGAAAAGCAGATTCAACATCTTACAACAAGTTATGATATCATCGGAGATATTATCGTTCTAGAAATTAAGAAAGAACTTATCAAAAAAGAAAAGATGATTGCACAAGCACTTTTGGAAATGCACAAAAATATCCATGTTGTTTGCAAAAGAGTAGGCATTCATAAAGGCGCATTTCGAACGCAAAAAGTAAAAATTATTGCAGGAGAAAAAAGAAAAAAGACCCTGTACAAAGAGTTAGGCACAAGGCTTTTTGTTGACGTAGAAAAAGTGTATTTTTCACCACGTTTATCAACAGAAAGAAAAAGAATCATGGAACAAATTAAACCAGGAGAAAAAGTGTTAGTGATGTTTTCCGGATGCGCTCCCTATCCTTGTGTTTTTGCGAAGAATACAAAAGCTAAAGAAATTGTTGGCATTGAAATCAATCCCGAAGGGCATAAACTTGGATTAGAAAACATTGCTTTGAACAAAATAAAAAATGTACGACTTTATTTAGGAGATGTGCGTAAAGTTATTCCTCAATTAAAGGAAGCCTTTGACAGGATCTGTATGCCTTTGCCTAAAAGCGCAGAAGATTTTCTTGATGTTGCACTCTTAGCTACAAAAAAGGGAACTATTGTGCACTTCTATGATTTTCTACATGAAGACAAATTTTCAGAAGCAAAAGAAAAAATAAGAAAAGCATGCCTACTTGCAAAAAAGAAATGCACTATTATTTCTGTTAACAAATGCGGTTCACATGCTCCACACGTGTTTAGAATTTGTGTGGATTTTAAAGTGATATAATTAAAATATATATTTACTCGCTATTGAGCTTAGGGTGTATAAGTGGGCATATCTTAGATGTGGGGTGAAGCAACGAAATTGTAGCAATTCAAAGCGACTAAAAAAGGGATATATCACAGAAGCAGGAGGGCATCGCTTAAACAGGTGGTTTAATGTCGCATTGAACAGACTTTATTTAAAATAGGGGTAACAATTGTTCCTAACACATCTAAGATTGCGAATACACCAAGAATTCTAAAATAAGATTCACTTGCATCGTCAAATTCGTTTAATACCAGTTTGATTAGCATTAATGCTACTATTGAAATAAATATAATAGTAGCAGATAGAGAACCCTTCACCAGTGTTTTTTCTGGATTGACTAGTAATAGCAGGCAGGACTGAGCGGTACTAAATGCTAATATGATACATATCATTAATGTTTTCCATGAATCCTCTAAGCCTATCGCTTCCCAAATTACTAATACTGTAAATAAAAAACCAATTACAGAAAGGATCATTCCCGATAATGCTAAAATGGAGAATTTTCTTTTTTCATATAAAACTGAGCAACATAAACCAGTAAGGCTATAACCTCCAATGGTTAAAGTGGTCATGAGCAATCTAAATTCTGTTTCTCCGAAATCTCCAAATAAGAATACAAAAATTCCAATCAGTGCACTAATACTAAGAGAAACAATCAGGGTGATAAGGAATGTTTTTTTGAAATTAACTTTTTTTTTCATTGCATCTCCAATTAATTGTTAAATATTATAAATCTTTCTGTTTATACCTACAAAGGATTCCGAGTAATCGGTTCTATCTTCTTGATAATTCATTTGACTTTATTTCTGGATGAGCTCTTTCCTAAAATCTGAAAATGAATGCATAAAATATTTTTCAAGAAGGGTTATAATTTCGTCATGTTCTTCAGATCCAACTTTAAAATCTTCATATCTCTTATTTCGCATTTTTATCAGGCTGATGTATCCCAAAAGTATTTCCTTCAGTGTCAAGAAAATATCCTTGCCAGGCCATCTTTGCAATAGCAAATTTTGGCATTGCAACAATGCCTCCAGCAGCTTTTATTTTTTTTGCGGTCGCATCAAAGTTTTCAACACCGATCGTGCAAACATAAGCATTTGTTCCGCATTGTTGTGGCGGTGTTTTTGCAGGGCGGCGTAAAAGTCCTCCATTAATTCCAGGTTCTTTGCTGTCTTTTTCTGCAGTCATGACCATCCAGTATTCCATGCTTGGATCATCCCATTTTTTAATAGCCCATCCAAATACTTTTTTATAAAATGTTGCTGCTCGTTCAGGATTTTCTGCTTGAATTTCAAAATAGATAACGCGGTTCATATTCTCTGCTCCTTATTTTTCATTTCTTTTGGCATTTTGCTTTTATCCATATAAAAAATTTCCAAAATATGAGCATCGAGATCTTCAAAACTGCGAGTGTACATCCAACCATGATCTTTTGGCTTTCCAAGTTCTTTTCCGCCTGCTTTGATAGCTTTTGTTATCATTTCATCTACTGCTTTTTTATTTTCAAGTGCTATGGCAAGAAGCACTTCTGTGTTTTTTTTCGCATCGCAAATTTTCTTCTTGATGAAAGTTTTGAAGAATTTTTCAACTAAGAGCATGAAAAAAATATTTTCTCCAACAATCATGCATGTCGCATTTTTATCAGTAAACTGGGGGTTGAAAGTAAATCCTAATTTTTTAAAAAAAGTTATTGCTTTATCAAGATCCTTCACAGGTAAATTTACAAAGATTTGTTTAGTCATGATTTTCTAAACGGGATTGAAGTTTATAAAATCTTTGCATAAAAAGGATATATCTTTAATAATTAAAAGTTAACTTAACTAACATAAAATAGTTTAAATTAATGTTGTGTTATATAGGTTAACATTTCTGTTAAATAGACTAACACCTCTTTAAGTAAGCTTTAAGTAAGATATCATCCTTAGAAGTTTGTACATAATGATTAAGTGAACACCCACTGAGGAAACTGTGATGAACGGATGTAACTGATGAATGTACAACTCTTATCTATACCAGGGGTGTAACCCCTCATAAGTCCATTCCTCTAGCCAATGCTCGTATCCATCCCATTCTTCCAACCTTTCATTTATCTTTATTGGATCATGATCGGTGTTGAGGGGGGCTGGGGGGGATTTCCTAACTCTTGAATCCAAATCTTCCATTTTTTACCTCAATACTAAAGTAGGATAAAGTAGGATGTTTAATTATATAAATATTTTGATTTTAAAGGCTCTGTCCTAAATATCGGTTAGCAGCATAAGGTCGAGTGTGTAAACAAAAAAATAAACTGTGACAAAGGGATGCTCCAGACGGGAAATGGCACTCATCAACAAAAAGAAGAACTACACGAGAAGCTGCTAACTCGAACGTTAGTGACATTTAGGACAGAGCAGATTTTAAAAAATTCTCTAGCTCGAGGTGATGTACTTTTTTTGTTGCAATCTTGCCTCATAAATTCTTTTTTTTGACATTTTGTTTGACGCTGAGTCCTTTAAGACTTGTAATTGTTATCCATATTTTTTCTTTAAGAGTAACAATAAGAATGCTCCTATAAACAAAAGAGTATTTGTTACCCAAATAAATAGGTCTACTTTTAAGAGACCATACACAACCCAAAAAATACCATTAAGCATTCCTATCACAATTCCAAACCAAGATAAATCTTTTGTTTCCTTTGTTTTATATGATCTGATTACTTGAGGAAAAAATAAAGATGCAGCAGTCAAAGAGCCTAAGAAACCAAATAAAAAAGATATTTCCATCTTTCTTTATCCAAACATGGCTTTATGTTCTGTGGTTTCAATATCACGCTGAATAATAACTTTCTCCACAGCTTTCTCAAAGTCATTTACTAAAATCCTTGTTCTGTTATGGCGAATAGCAAAATATCCTGCTTCTGTGCATACTGATTTAATTTCAGCTCCTGACATTCCCTTAGTTTTCTTGACAATATGCTCTTTATTGATCTTCTTGTCCAAGGTCATGTTTTTAGTATGGATTTCCAAGATTTGTTTTCTTCCCTCATCATTCGGGTTATCAACAAAAATTAATCTATCTAACCTTCCCGGTCTGGTAACTGCGGGATCAAGAATATCTTTCCTATTCGTACAACCAATAATCTTCACATTATCCAAATTTTTAAAACCATCAATCTCTGCAAGCAACTGCATAAAAGTACGTTGTACTTCTCGTTCTCCACTGGTTCCTACTTCAATTCTTACTGAAGCAAGAGCATCAATTTCATCAATAAAAATAATACTAGGAGCATTTTCCCTTGCCAAATCAAACACTTCTTTTACCAACTTTGCACCTTCACCAATAAACTTCTGCACTAACTCTGAACCTACAATCTCAATAAAGCTTGACTTCGTGGAAGCAGCAACAGCTTTTGCCAACAATGTTTTTCCTGTTCCCGGAGGGCCATGCAACAGAATTCCTTTGGGAGGTTGGATTCCTACTTTCTTAAACAATTCAGGTTTCAACAAAGGAAGCTCAATGACCTCTTTGATCTCTTGTTCTTGCGCTTCTAAGCCACCAATGTCTTCCCATTTGGTCTTAGGCTTTTCCACAATAACAAATTTTTCTACATTAAAGTGCTTTGTGGCTTTGACTTTCTTAATAATAGTCAAGTTCTTCTGCTCTGCTAGTACCGTATCCCCGGGTTTTACTTCTTTTGCTTCAGCAGATATTTCCACAAGAAATTCGTTTCCATTTTGAAGGCGCACAATTGCTTTGTCTTCCAACAGTTCCTTGATTTCACATAATAATAAAGGGGTTTTTTTGAAACGATCTAACTCTTTTTTCAAATTTTCAAGGGTTTCTCTTAAGAACTTATTCTCTTCCACTAACCCTGACACATCAGGACTGTAAGAATAAATAAGGTTGTCAATCTTCTCCTTTGTTTGCTCACTCATTCACTTTCAAGGAGTTTCAGTCTTTATAAATCTTGCGGGGCCTTATAAGGGGGTTTCCTCTTACTTCTGTTCTTTAATAATGCCAACCTGTGCAAGAAAAGCTTCTAACTGCAAATACGGATCACTGCCTTCTACCATCCTAAACTCACATTCTGCACACTTATCAATAAGAACCACTTTTTGCTTTTCATTGAGTGACAGATTCCAAATCTCTTTCTGCAACTGTTTTACAATATCTAATCCTGATAAACCATAATTCAACATGACTGATAATAACAAAGATCTGCTTTCACTAAACTTTCCCTGCATTGCAGTTTCCAAAATATGCATGACCTCTTTGGGTTTTGCAAGCGAAGCCATAGAAAAAACAAGTTCTTCTGTAATGGTCTTGTTCGTTGCTGCGCAGCTTTGCAAAATATTTTCTGTTCTTCTACAATCTCCTTCGCTTACCTCATACAATGCTTCTTTTGCTTTTTGATCTATGTGTAATTGTTCTTCAGCAGCAATTTTTGCTATAATTTCAAAGAGTTCCTCTCTTGGTAGGGGCTTAAAACGAAATACTGCACATCTGCTCTGAATAGGGTCAATAATCTTACTGGAATAATTTGCAG
>JAGVYP010000073.1 GCA_018303205.1 Candidatus Woesearchaeota archaeon | reverse complement strand
ATTTATTGTGGGTGCAAAGAAAAACTTGAGTTATTTCAATTTTCCAGAGAAAAAAAACCATGAAAATTTAAATGTCTTCAAGATGTTAGATAGAAACCCTTCTAATGTACGTAAGATAAGCCAAGAGCAAAGGGCATGTTTAGATTTGTGGCAAGAAATTATTAGTAAAATTCCTAAAGAAGACCCCCTCCCATCTTTTCCCATATGGGGCATGGAATATGGTGCTAATTATCCTTATGAAGATAAATCTCCTCATGCATCAAAATCTCAAGAACTGAGTAAGTATAGGGGAAAGTTTGGCAATAGTTTAAATGGCCTAGATAAAGAAGACCAGCTAAAGCTACTCCCTAGTTATGCAAGAACGCCTCAAAAAGAATTCCCAGAATGGAAAAAAGAGTTTATTAGAAAAAATAGAGCGTTTTTCTCTAAATATCATATTATAATTGGAACATTAATGAAAAAGTTGGAAAAATACCCTCCAAGTTGGCAAAAATTTGAATGGAATTGTTTAGATGGAGAAAGAAATATAAGAAAACATATAATCCAATTTAGGGCTTCGGGAATAAGAGTTAAAAGGACTAATTATTTTCCTGCTTTAGTTCTAACCACTACGCAAAGACCAATCATAGGGTGGGAAGATAGATATATCACTCCAAAAGAAGCTGCAAGGTTACAATCCTTGCATAAAATAAAATTACCTGAAAGTGAAAATATGGCTTCTAGATATTTAGGAAATGCTGTAAATGCAAAAATAGTAAGGTTAATTGGCAAAAATTTGTTGGTTTAAACAACTTGAATCAAGACTTGTTTATATTGTAGAAAAGTGAATAGAATCTATTATTTACTCACTTTTCTGAATCGTATTTTATATGACACTGAGAACAAAGAAACTTAAAGCATTCTTCAATATGTTTATGAGCGGCTAATAATTCTTTTTCAAATTTGTCTATATCAAGCTTTACTTTATTTTTATCTTCCTCAAGTCGATATTTATTTATAAGTATTTCTATCATAACCTTTCTTGTTTTGCCCTTTACATGAGCAGCCTCAAGTTCTCTTTTCTCTTTACAGATTTGACATAAATGATTGAGTTCTTTTTTTCTTCGCTTGGTCATATATTGAATAGAATTCCGTATTCTAGGACCTATATATTTATGGAATTCATTAACTGTACATATTATTTCAGCCATGGTTAAAAATGAATAGTAGTATATTTAAGATATTTGATTATTAAGATTCAGAGATTTTTCCGAAAGAATCCAATAATAAGTCAATTTCTTCATTAGACATTCTAGGCGTATTGGTAAGGTCGCTTCTATATCTCGTACCCGAAACCCCTTCAGGCTCTGGACTCTTGAATCTGGGGATATTCTTGACATGAAACCAAGCCATGTTTTTAGTTGCTTCTGCTTCATTATATTTTGGTCCTTCGTCAGAACCATTCATAGCAACTTCCATAACTGAGCGTTCTAATCTCAGATAATAAGGAGTTCCTCTTAATGAAACTATTGCTTCCTCAATCAAAGACTTAAGACTCTTACCAACATCATCCTCTTGCAAGATTAGCGAGACTATTGCAATTTCATCGGACGCTATCGAGAATAACTGTTTGTGGGAGAAATCATGTATTCTTTCAGGTCTAACTGTGCTTTTAATATCAATTCTTTTATTATCAACTGAAAAATCAAAAGTTCTAGTAGATTCTGTATGCCATTTTTCCGCCCATTTCAGGAACCCGCCATTATTTTTCATAAAAAATAACTCTCCCCAAAGGCCTTGTCTCTCTTTCTTAAAGTCTTGCGAAGGCTTAATTTTAAATAAATTTACAAGAGAGAAGAATGTCGTATTTAACGAATCGATTGTTAGTTTCATTGAAGAATCTGAGAGAATAGAATCCATAACTCTCGTAAATATTTGAACTTCTTCACGGTCATTACTTAAACATTTAATACTATGAAAAATGCCTCTTTCGCTTTGGTCTGAACTAATATATAGCATGTATTCTTTAGAAAAATCTATCTGAAGTTTATCTGTCTTGATGGAAGGTGAAAATGTACGTTCTAATGCCTTAATGAAAAAACATACACAATTTTCAGAATCTAAACCCAAAAGAACACCCTCACAATCAGGTATTTTTCTTGCCCTAAATGCATGTTTAGGCTGTTCTTTGTTAAGTTCATTCAATGAATTTTGAAAACTCATAGGGGTTCCTCTCTTACTATATATGAAAGATTATAGTCTTGATTGTTTGGGATATATAGTGCGAGTGCAACTGTTCTAGTACTCTCAATTTTATTTCTGGTACAAATTACCTTATGAATCTGAAGTTGTACTTTGTCTCCATGAATGTTCCTATCTGCTGGACGTTTAGGAGGACTTCCTGCGGAAAAGATGTTATTTATTCTTCCATTATCTAATAGTTCTCTTCTTCTCCATCCCCCCGCCTCGCCTTCATCCCCTCCACTCATCAAAACGATATCCATTTTTTGCAATTTTCGCGATAGTACTAGTCTATTCAAGTATTCGATATAATATGCCAAATTCCAATCTGTTCCAGATAAGTCTAATTTACATAGTAAGTTCGTAATCACATTGCTAGTGTCACAATTTCTGACAAATTTATAAATCACTCCAATATCTTCTTCTATAGCATTATTTTCCTTAAGGAATTTTTGTATAACTTTGCTATTATGTTCTGTTTGTTCATCTTTGAAACTGGGTTTCGGACTTTGTGTCGTCCATCCCTCAGGTACAAACTTATGGAAGTTAGCAACTGAAGTTCTTGTAGGACGTAAATCGGAGGTGAAACTTGCTAAGAGCCTTGGCCAAGATTCTATGGGCAATCTTTGACGATGGTTCCTTTCTAGAGCTTCCCAAAGGTCGTCTTCTTGGTACAATATTCCTTCAAAATCTCCAATTACTCGCTGCGGAAGATAAATTCTACACAAATCCAAATATTCAGATTTATATCCACACCAACGTGCTCTTTGAGCCATTGTATCTACATTTGTTATTCTACGGGCTCTTCTGGCTACATAGGAGACGGTTAAATCTTTGATTGTGACCCCTCTTCCCAATATATTGCCTCCAATAATGATATTATTTTCCAATTGAAAATTTGCCTCTGCAATTTGTATTCCGTCTTGTAAACTATTAACCATATGTATTTCATGTGCTCTTAGTTCATAATCTAATCGTTTCTCTATTAAATCCCAATTAGCATCCTTTACAGTTTTTAGAAGGTCTTCATAAGCTTTTTTAAAGCGACTTAAAAGAGATTGTCTCCCAATATCTTCTTTTCTAACCGAAGAGATTGTGCCAGTCCAAAAAAATAAAGCTAGTGGGTTTTTAAGGCTCTCTGGAACAGGAGCAGTTTCTGGTGCATCTTCGGAAACATCCTCAATGACTCGGATGAATTCATTCTGTCTCTCACCAAAAAAAGTACTACTCCCACAATATCCAGTCCCAGGTTCAATGAGTTGGCAAAACTTAGGTGTTAGATTATCAATAGCAGAAATAAGAAGATTTGCTTGCGGAGTGGCTGTATAGGCAATATATGCGTGTACAGGCAATGCCCCCAATAAACTCTTTATTCCCTTATATATGGTAGACTCCCCATTTTTTCTAAAGTAATTATTCAAGGAAGCTTCATCTCCTTCATCATCAATTATAAGTGTTGGACCTTTCGGCATATCTGGTGAAGAAATGAGTTCGGTGATGTCCTTAAGATGGTCCTTCTGCTTTAATACAACAAGCAAAGCACATCTTTTTAGGTCTAAAATGTTTCTAATAACTCCTAACTGATTAATAGTAGGATTATCAAAAGCGTTAATCTTTTTTTGAAGAAGGTCTTTTTTTAGTCTATCAAAAGTCTGTTTGAAGAGAGACGTTTTTGTCCCAGCCAAGACTATTATTTTAGAGTAACCGTTACTTGCTGCAAGAGCAATAAGAGTTGTAAAAGAAAGTGTTTTTCCGCTTTGGATTTTCCCGATTGCTAAACCTCTTTTTGCACCTGCAGATGATCTTGGGTTGGGGCATTCAGCGAGAAGTTTGACGGCAGATTTTATAGTCTTATCAAACTCCTCTTCAGAAATATCTTTATAATTATTTCTTATAATATCTATTTCAGGACAAGATACTTCAATTGTCCATCTAGGGCTATCATTTTCCGCAAGAGGCTCAAGACCTATCGTCTGACTCACTTTCCTCCTCCTGTATTTGAGAACTATACCTAAGTACTTTATTCATATAATCTCTAAAATCAGAAGCACCAATCGTTTCTTCTGGTGAAGACTGTCTAGCCAGTTTTTCAGCGAAAGCCAGTGCTACAACGATTTTCTGTATAAATGATTGTGCCTTAGGGTCAGTTATATATGGTTCAAAAAATGGATGACTGAGATTAAGGTAAATATGTATCTCGGTCTCATTAGGAGATTCAACGCTCATCCAATGTGCATCAGATACTTGGTCTTCCCAATGGACTTTAAACACCCATTTCTTGTTGTGTAATATTAGTGTAAAGGTGCGAGGAACTTTATCTAAATGAGTAGGATTGGGAGAAGAAGCAGAATTATTCTGTTCTAAAGAGGAACTCATAGATAAACTAGAAGATGGATTTTGTACAAGATTGCCACTAGAAGAGTAATCGGGCCCACCAGTAGAAAGAGAGGCATCAATTTGGGAAGACAAGTTTGTAACATTTTCTTGAGCCATCTGACCAGATGACCGTCTATCAGACCTGTATCCCTCAGCCTTTTTCATGTGATCTTTACAAACTTCTTTCAAGACATCTATAAAATCATCTTCAAGACCCCCACTCCAATCAAATGCATCCTTAGCCTGAGTCACAGGCCAATCATCTAGATTAATTTCACCGACCAATCTCTGAGACTTAAAGGAGTTACCTTGACCAAAAATTTGCACTGGTTTGTATCCGCTATCTGGTCCACAAACTACAACCCTCCCTCTCCTTAAAAGAACAAAACCTGCATCTTTCTGACTTCCAGGATTTAATAAACCAACCCATCCTTTCGCTTTAAGAACTTGATTTTCTGTCTTCCAAGGTACATTCACGTTCACTTGTTTCCACCATCTATTTATTTGACCATTAGGTAGTTTCTCTTCAAGAAGAGAGGGAGGTTGGAAAGACAATTTAGCTCCACCCCACCATATCTCAATTTCACCCCAAACAATATCAGTTCTATAAATACTACTTAGCTGTTCTTTAATCCTCGCGGCAGTT
>JAGVYP010000021.1 GCA_018303205.1 Candidatus Woesearchaeota archaeon | reverse complement strand
ATGATTGCACTAAGCAGGAACATTCCCTCATCATATAAGCATATGCTCATTCAGGTTGTACTAAACTATAGCAATCCTGCGCAGTACCAGGTTGTGCCACCGCGACCCATGGACGAGTATTTCGCAGTGAGTTTTTAAAGATTTCTAATCTCCAAAAGAATGAAGATTCCTCACTTTTTCTTGTTTTTTACATCTTTTTCATAATAATATCTGTTAGGAAGAAGAAAAACATAAGAAATAGTAAAAACATATTTTTGACCTAAAATTTGTGTCTTTTACTAAAATATCGACAAGTATAAAAGACCAAACCAACTTTTTTGAGAGATGTATAAATTTTTCACTTATACCTTGCTGTTTATCCTTTGCACGAGTTTTGTTTTTGCGAGGGAAGATCTTGCTGGAAAAAGCTATGTTGTTGTGAATTCTGACCTGTCTTCTTCTCTCGAAACGCAAACAACAACAGACGCCGAAGTAGACCATATCATAGCAGACCTCTCTTTTTTTCCGCAAAAGGGAAGCTCGTTAGAAATCCAACAATTACAACCCAAAAATGGAGGAAGAATAAACGGGGAAAATATCCAGTGGGTATGGACCAGCCTTCAGGACAACCTTTCCTTTGGAGTACGTAGCGTGCTGAAGTCGTATCCTTCTCTGACTTCTATCACAACAAAAACACCCTTTCCTGTGCTCTCTTTAGACCCTGCTCTTCAACAATACCTCGTTGACACACCTTACATTGACACAAGCCATACTACGATTATTGCACTGGCATCATCCCTGGCAGAGGGAGAAACAGATCAATTTGTTATTGTGAGTAATCTTGCCTATTGGGTCAGGCAAAATATCAAGTATAACCTTACAACGCTCACCGCAGATGCGAGTCAGAAAGCAAGCTGGGTTTTAGAACATAAAACAGGAGTGTGCGATGAACTTACCAATCTTTTTATCGCATTAAACAGGGCATTGGGAATTCCCGCACGATTCATATCCGGATTAAGTTATACCAATTCTGAAAGCTTTCAAGATCCCTGGAGTCCCCATGGTTGGGCTGAAGTCTATTTTCCAGAATATGGATGGGTGCCTTTTGATCCTACCTATGGACAATATGGATGGGTAGATGCGACCCATATTAAAATGAAAGAAAGTCTTGATCCCAACGAACCTTCAACAACCTACCAATGGAGGGGAAAAGGTATTACTCTCAGACCACAACAACTTTCTTTTGTTACAGAGATTAAAGAGATTGGAAAAGACTTACCACCTCTGATTACCATGAAAGCAGAAGTGATCAAAGAAAATGCAGGATTTGGATCATACGATTTACTTCTTGTGAATGTAAAAAACGAACAATTGTCGTATCTTGCAACTGAGCTCAAAATAGGAGAAACACCTGAACTGCTCTTTAGGGATAGTCCTCGACAATTAGTAGTTCTTTCTCCCAGAGAAGAAAAAAAAGTGATCTGGAGATTTCAAACAAAAAAAGAGTTATCACCTGTATACAGGTATCAAGTGCCTTTACTCATTTATACTTCACGCAATGAAAATGCAACAACGTCTTTTGAAATAGCAGAATATCATGCTCAGTATACCCAAGAAGAAATTGACGAAAGCCTAGAGAGACTCCAACTTGAAGAAAAGAAAATGTACTCACGGGAAGTAGACTTGAGATGTGAAGCATGGGATACGAAATTTTATGAACACCAAAATACTAACATTACTTGTATTCTCCAGAATAAGGGAAATGTCTACCTCCAAAATTTAGAAGTTTGCTTAGAAAAACGATGCAAGCAAAGTATCCATCTCGGAATTGGACAAGCAAAAAAAATTATTTTTCCCATTACTTGGAACACCTTAGGTGATAAGGAATTAGAAGTCCACATTCAAAATAAGGATATTAACAAGATATTCTCAGTGAAAATTGAGAGAGCGGACTTTCCGGATTTTGAAATAAAGAATGTTCACGCACCACAGAAAGTAAAATTTAAAGATGTCTTTACCGTCTATTTTACGGTGAGCAGAACAAGCAGGGATCCTCCCAAAGATGTGACTATTGTTTTTTCAAGGGGAGGTGTTAACAAAATATGGGAAGTTTCAGAATTGCATGAACAAGTATACGCCATTACGCTTTATGCAGAAGACTTTGATGCTTTAAAGAACGTTTTTGATATTACGGTATACTTCACAGCTCCCGATGGGGAATATGTTGAAAAGAAAGCATCAGTTACGGTAACCTTGGATTCTTCAACCGTTTCACTCAACAGAAGAATAAGAATGATGTTTAACAAGCTTGTGAATACCATAGAAGGATGGATGGAATAAAAAAAGGAGAATTCTTATTTTTTTGTATTTGTTGAGTATCTTTTCGTGTAATCCTTGTTTTGCTTATTCATTTTTCATCCTAGAGAGTTTAAATTTATTTACTCTAGACTATTTCTATTTGATCTTCTTATTTTGTCAAGATCATGCTTTCAGAAAAAAACTAAAAATAGATGTTGGATATATTGATGATAAAAAAAGAAAAACAGAGGTAAATGCTACCCACCCTATTTAGAGCCTATCTCACTAGGTGAGAATCATTGCGTAGACTTGCTGCGTTGATCGCAGATACTACCAAAATCGAGCTGCACCAATCGCTCGATTTTGTGATCTTGCTACAAGGCAATGATTCTCACGCACCAACCGGGATAGGTTCTTATTATCTACTTTTCTTGTGCTTTTCAAGGCCCTCAAGTAATCCTTTTTCAAGAGAATCTAAATCAACATCTTCTTTTTCTTTTTTCAGCGGTTCTCCTGACTTTCGCTTTTTCTTTTCTTCTTTCTCTTTTCTTTTTTCTTCTTTCAAAATAGTTTTTTCTGCTTTCTTTCTTTGCTTTTCTTCTCTCTTTCTTCTCTTTTTTTCTTCCTTAATCTCCTTTCTTGATTTTGCTTGAGGAACAGCTGCTGCTTTTCTTCCTTCTTCTAATTCATCTTCTTCCTCTTCTTGTTCTGCATCCTCTTCCTCATCTTCTGCATCTTCCTCAGGCTCTTCTTCCTCAACGTGTTTACGCTTCATTGCGACTACTGCTTTGCGCGGATGATGCTGTTCTTCTTCTTGCTCTTCTTGTTTGTGATGTTTATAGCTCATATAGGAAATAAGCAGAATGACTGCAACAAAAATAAAGATACCCACAATAAGCATGATGTTTTGATTGGTTTGCAAGGAAAGATCTTTTTCCTCTGTAACGCCCATTTCTTCAAGAGTTCCCTGCTCTTCAACTTCCTCAACAGGTACCTCAGGAATTTCTTCTAAAGGCTCAGTAATATTCGTTTCTTCAACTTTTTCTTCCCTACTTTCGATTCTTGCAAAGTCTACTCTACTCTGCCATTCTTGGGGTGTTAATTGCCTAAATTTCAAATCATCTAAAGGACCGGAGATTTCTACAAAAGTATCAGTAAGGAACGGATAATCCTTAAAGTTTTTCAGCACGTGCACTGCTTTTTGCGTATCCTCAGCAGTGTAACCTGCAGCTAAGATAGAAAAGGATTCTTGCAAGTTAAAGATACGCAAAATTGCCTTTCCTTCTTCAAAACCCGCAGTACATGGATCATAATTTCCTAACAACTCTTTAGAAACCTCATTTGCACAAGGACCACCAACAACAAGCATATTTTCTTTGTAAATATCTTCTATTTCAGAATCTAAATGGAACGTTCCTACCTTAATACCTTCAAAAGAAAACAAGCCTTCGGCAGAAGTATCAGCAGGAGCTAAGGTCTCTGAAGCAAGAATCGTTACTTCAACATTAGATTCTCCACCTGGATAATTGATCGTTAATTTTTCACCCACTGTGGTATCATCTAAATCAAACCTCACACCAAAATTAGTAATACCTTTTTTATGACCATCTTCAGATTCTAAAGTAAGATCAGTCTGGTCAGCAAGGGTAATTCCTAATTTCCCACTTCCCCTGTCTTCTATTCTCCACGTGATGACTTCATCACTACTACTATCTTCTATCTCAGAAGCTTCTGTTGTTAAGGTAACATCAAAATCACCTGAGGGAGTATTGGTACTTCCCAAATCAAGAATACCTCCTCCTCGTACAACAACTTTTACTTCATCACTACCTACATCACCATCCTTGTTCATGTCTATTGCAACAGCATAATTATCAGTGTCATCACCAATAAATACCTTATAACTATTCCCTCCAAAGACCAAATCAGCAAAAGCATCTGATCCCAAAGTACCCGAATACGTTTTAGTCTGCTGACTACCATCAAGATCTTGAAAAGTAACAGAACGTTCACCAGTATTAATATCAGTATACTGCACAATCTGAGTAACACCACTATGGGAATTTCTATCCGTTAAAACTATAGAGCTTCCTTGAGGAATACAAAAATCACTTGCACTAGAACACTCAATAAAAAAGAAATCCTCATCCTGATCTCCCAGTTTAAAGGAACCTTCATTGTTCACAAAAGGAACACGATACTCACCACCCCGATTATTCGTAAAAAGAAAATCATACCCTTGATCACTACTCTTTGGCCTAAACGTAATCGTACTTCCTTGTTGATCACTAGAACTAGCATTATTAACCCCGCCAAAACGAATATCCCAAACAGGAGAAAGAAGATCACCAGGACTATTGAGGAACTCCCTCATCCCTTTTGTTTTAGGAATATAAATATCATCACCATCAGCACTCTCAGCTTCCAAACGATATTTGATACTATAAATCTTATACTCATTATCCACTTGGTCTCCTTTGATCTGAACAAAACCATTTTTGACACTATCAAAATTCACAGAAACCCCTTGCTCAAAACGATCATCATTCGCATGATCTTCAAAACGAAGAACATGAGCACCAATAAAAAACTCAACAACATCTCCCCCACCCGCATAAACTTGATCTTGAATAGTATACTGTTCTCCCAGTACAGCTTCAAGCTCAGCAGGACTCAAGCCAGCATATTGTCCATAATCAATATCTTCATATTGGGAAGCATCATACGTTTCTCCACCACCACCTGAAGTTTCTCCCGCTTCATTAGGAATAACATTTCGCACACCAATAATGGTCCCATCAGAAAGTGTTTCCGTTTCTCCGTCAGCAAGCAAGCTGGTAGTTTGCCCATTAACTCTAAACTTAACTCCACCTGCACCACCATTCGCGTTATCACTCACAATAAGGACATTGACATGATAAGGAACTCCCCCAATCGTGTATGTCTTTGTCATGCCTTCTTGTAACGTATCTTGCATTTCACCTTGCATTAACTTGAGATCAACACTATTACCACTTGTTATAGCATCAATAATACGATAAGGTCTTCCTAAAATGACAATTTGTTCATCTATAAGATCTCGCAAGGTACTTCCCTCTAATCTACTTCCAAGCCCAGAACCAAAAGAAAGTTCATATTCAAAAAGGATAGTTCCATCTTCCACAAACAAGAAAGTGTCCAAATCATCTTCATCATTCCTGTCAAAAACAACCTTGACACAACCTAGTTCTGTATCATCAGCATCACCAAAACGAAGATACTGCTCATACGTTGTCCTATCCCTCGTCTGAATAGTTCCACCTTGAAGTAAGGTAGACAAGCTTCCTGAGGTAACCACTTGAGTATCATCACCCAAACACTCATCAATCTGCAATTCATCAAAAGCATAAATATCTTCTTTTTGAAATCGGTCTAATTCTTTCTCAAGTTTTTCCTTAGCTTCTTTTGCTATCGTATCAAAATAATTCTGTAAAACTTCAGAAAGCTCAACAGCAGCAAGGCTATCACGAATAGCAGCATTTTCACCTATGATAATGAGGGTGTTAAAACGACCACTCTTTGCCAGAGTAACAGGGTACTGTTCAAAGACCACTGAGAGGACAGAAGGTAAAAGAAGAGCAAGGATAAGGAGCAATCCTAAAAACTTTTTCATACCAACTTTTAAGCACACACCCTTTATAAAGATTGTCACTGGATTTGATGGGGCAAAAAAATCAAGGGAGAATCATTATTTAATTTTCATGAAGGTCCTCACCTTGGAGCAAAACCACAAAATTCGGTGATTCATGCAACCGAATTTTGGCAAGATCTCTGAGGGACGAAGAGTAAGTCTCCGTGATGACCTTCAAAAGCCAGATGAAGAAGAGAATGAATGATAAAAGAAAAAAATAATACAGAAAAGAGACGATAAAAAAAGAAAAAAATTCAGGATTTATTCGATAGGCTGAATTTTTGCTTCTTCATCATAACGAGCTTGTAATGCTTCTTCTCTCGTATTGAAGACAGCCTGTGCAGGAGCATAGCCAGCTTCTGGGCATCTGAAATAATCCTCATCAGAGCTTACCGCACTATTGACCATGGCCCTACCATTAATCCTGTTAAAGTTCGTAATACCAAAAAAACCTTCATAGGTTGTACCTGCACCACGCATCTTGTAATCGTCCACTGCTTCGGTTTTTTCAAATGTTTTTACACAAGACAAAGTTTGTCCTGCTTCAATCCATTCAGCATCACCACATGACTCGCTCAAGTCTCGGATTCTGTTACCATTCACACTTACTTTGAACGCTTCATCAGTATTTCCAAAAGTTAACACTCGTCCTAAATATTTTTTGTTATCATCAATATTTGTTATTCTGAAACTGAGTGTTAAGGTGTCAAAGTCACATTTCACATCACGAACAATATCTTCAACTGTAGGATCTGGAAGATCTTCCGTAGTATATAATGCGTAATCACGACCAGCACGTTCTTTGACTATTTCGACTTCTTTAGCATCAGCTGGAGCTTCTATGCCCCCATCAGATGGAGTTTCCTTTTGAGCCATACCCTCTTCTGAAGGTACTTCAGGAGCTTCACTTGGAGCCGCAGGTGCTTCGGGAGCTTCTCCTGCAGGAGCTGCAGGTTGTTGAGGAACTGGCGCTTCTTTACTCGGACATGCTGTTAAGAAGAGCAAAGAAAGCATAACAACAGCAATTAGCAAATATTTTAATTTCATGTAGTCACCTCTTAGGTATTTATAGCAGGATTTTCTTTTTTATATGGTTATGGTATTTAAGGCTTTTGGTTTGCCTTACCATCCCCCGTGACGGAAAGTGCACCTTGCCTTTATATATTTTGCGTTTTAGTGGGTAAAAGCGTTGATCATTGTGGAGATCTGCTGCTTGCCTCTTACATTTTTATTATTTTTCCTTCAGGAGATTATGTATTAGAGTTCATAAAAATAAAGATCATGAAAAACAAAAAAGAGCTAGGTACACTTAAATTGAATCTGGTCATATCCACCTACGAGCTGGATTGCAAGAATATCAGGCTTATCTGAGTAACGCTCGTCTTCTCCTTTCCAATATACTCCTCTTTCTATATTGGTACAACGATAGAGCACATTAGGCTCAAATTCAGTCGCTAGGCCATCTGCTCCACATTTGAGTTCAGGAAGATTTTGAGAGTTTAACTTGAAACGAAGGATTCTCTTGCCTGTGTAAGGACCGATGTCTTCTCCATAAATAGTAGCATTCTGATCCCCTTCTAACATAAATTCAAAAGTGATAATATGTTTAAAAAAATCGCAGCCTACAGAACGCAAGGTTCCTGTATCTTTTTGCACGATAAATTCTTGCAAACCTTCATCAAGCTTTTCAGCAAATTCGTTAATGTCAGGCTTTTGTTCATTCTCATCAAAATACTTTGTTAAGCGTTTTACAGCATCCCGTGTCATCTCATATTTATCAGCCAAGTCAAAGTTAATAACATCCTCATCTACTGATTCAATAGAAAAGGTGTCTATATTTCCAGATTCGAAGAGTGCTTCCACATTTGCTTTTCCCTGGCTGTCTATGAACTGAACCTGAATACGCACCGGTTGCACAACTCCTGAGGTCTCTTCTTCTTTTTGCTCTTGTTTTTGTTTATAATCAAAATAAGATAAACCCTCAATAACACTATGTTCACGTACATAGCTTAAGGAAACATCGTACTTTTCCTTGAGATCAAATAATACCAAGTCAACATCTGCATTCTCAATAGTAAAATCTTCTACTTTACCTTCAAAAATTGCTTTGACGACAGAAGAAGTTGTTCCTGGCGTGATGATAAACTTATTTTCCGTAAGATCAAGCTCTTCTTGCTCAGCTTCTTGTTCTTCTTCAGTATCTATTGATGCTTCTTTCTGATCTTCTGATGAAGTGTCCTCAACTTGGAGCATATCAGGACCTGCGCACGCTGTAACAAAAAAAAGAATACTTAAGAGGATAAAGAAAATAGGAGGTAAGGGTTTCATAAGAAAAGAAAGAGAAGATGACGTATATAAAAGTTCTGTTCTTTTTGGCTCTGTCCTAAATGTCGGTTAGCAGCATAAGGTCGAGCGTTTAAACAAAAAAGATAAACAGTGACAAAGGGGATGCTCCAGACGGGAAAAGTCACTCATCAACAAAAAGAAGAACTACGCGAGAAGCTGCTAACCCGAACGATAATGAGATTTAGGACAGAGCCGTTCTTTTTCTATTTTTCTTGTTTTTTATAGTTTCTTTTGATTTTATTTTGTAAAATATTTTTTTAATGATCGCTTTCTCATCTATGGAAAAATAAATGATGGAGCATTTTTGTTGAGTTTTTATAAAAAAATAAGAGAAAATAAACGAAAAGAAGTGTCTTGTTCACCTCCAAAAAGAAGTATAGCTTCTTTATGACCACAATCCTTAAAAAGAAGATTGCTGTTCTTAGGGTATGTTTAATATTACCCTCATCCGGGAACAACCAGAGCTTGTTCGAACAAACCTGAAAAAAAGAAAAGATCCTAACCTCTTAAAACTTCTTGATGAAGTTATTGCAAAAGATGCACTCTGGAGACAAGAAAAGTACGACCTGCAAAAATGCATTGCAGAAAGAAACCAAATTTCCAAAGAGATAGCCCAATACAAAAAACAAGGGAAGGAAAAAGAAGCTGCACAAGCACTTGCAAAAATGAAAAATCTTCCCGAAGAAATTCAAAAAAGAGAAGAGGAAGTTGTAAGAATCTACGAAGAAGTACAAACATTGCTCTACAGACTTCCTAATCTGCTCCATGACACTGTCCCGTATGGAAAAGATGACACGGAAAACTTAGAAGTAAGAAAATGGGGGGACATCAAAAAACCAAGCTTTACATTACATAACCATGAAGAACTTGCAGAACAAATTGAAGGAGCAGAATTTGAAAGAGCAGTAAAAATTGCGGGAGCGGGATTCTACTATTTGAAAAACGAACTGGCACTCCTGAACCAAGCACTCATCAGATTTGCGATAGACAAACTTGTTGAAAAAAAGTACACCTTTATCGAAACACCTTTCATGATGAGAAAAACACCCTATGAAGGAGTAACTGACCTTGCTGATTTTGAAAAAGTGATGTACAAAATAGAAGGAGAAGATGCTTATTTGATAGCAACGAGTGAACATCCTATCGCAGCAATGTACATGGATGAAACCATTCCAGAAGAAAAGCTCCCCCTCAAATTTGCAGGATTAAGTCAGTGCTTTCGAAGAGAAATTGGAAGTCATGGCATAGACCAAAAGGGATTATTCAGAGTACACCAATTTACCAAAGTAGAACAATTTGTCTTTTGCACACCTGAGCAAAGCTGGGAATTGCACGAAGAACTTTTAAAAAATACCGAAGAACTTTGGAAAGAACTCGGCATCCCCTATCGTATTGTCAATATCTGCACAGGAGATATTGGCATTGTAGCAGCAAAAAAATATGACATTGAAGCATGGATGCCCAGACAACAAAAATACAGGGAAGTCGTTTCCTGCTCCCATTGCACGGATTATCAGGCACGCCGACTGAAGATACGTTGCGGAAAAGAAGGAGGAGAAAAAAGAATCTTACATACACTGAATTGCACTGCCATTGCAACTTCCCGTGCATTAGTTGCCATTCTTGAAAATTTCCAAAACAAAGACGGAAGCATTACCATTCCAAAAGTTTTAGTTCCCTATATGAACGGGATAAAAAAAATAGAAAAGAAGGAAAAATAATTTACTTTTTCTTTTTTATTGCAATCACTTCAATTTCAATATCACAACCTTTTTTCACGGTTTTACTTATTTCAACAAGTGTACTTACCGGTTTAGCATTTGCAAAATATTTATTTCTGACTGTTGAAATTTCTTTAAACTTAGAGATATCAGTTACATAGATTACAGCCTTTACAACATCATCAAGAGATGAACCTCCCTCTTGTAAAATCTTTTGGATATTCTGAAACACAAATTCAGTTTGTTGTATGATATCATCAGGTGCAACAGCATTACCCTCTTTATCCATTGCAATCTGACCTGTAACAAAAAACATTTCTGAATCACCCACCTCAATTTTTATGCCATGAGAATAGGATCCTAGCGTCTGGGTAAAATTTTTTGGATGAAGATATTGTTTTTGCATATTTTTAGCAAGGTATGGACTTTATATAAATGTTTTGGAAAGAAAAAAAATTATTCAAAAGCACCTACTTTCTATATAATAAACATTCCAATTTTTGTTCTAGCTCTTTTCTTTTTGGTAAGTATAAGCTATACTTTGATATAAACATCTTATTTGATATTCCTCCTAATGCGTATTCGACAAGAAAGTTATTTTTGTCTGCACAGATTATTATTCCCACAGGTTCGTTGTCTCCTTGTGCATTTTCTTCTTTTTTAAAATAATTAAGATACATATTCATTTGACCAATATCGTGATGTGTTACTTTGCCAATTTTTAAGTCAATAAGAACGTAACATCTGAGTATTTTGTGATAGAAGACCAAATCTGTGTAGTAATGCTCATTGTCTAACGTTATTCTATACTGCCTTTTGACAAAAGTAAATCCTTTTCCAAGTTCCAATAAGAACATTTGCAGATTTTCAATAAGGTTTTGTTCAAACTCTTTTTCTGAATGTTTATGATTTTCAGGAAGATCAAGAAATTCAAAAATGTAAGGGTCTTTTACTACATCTTCAGCTTTTTCTATCACTTGCCCTTTTTTTGACAGTTCTAGAACACCTTTTTCGTCTTTGCTTAAAGCTATTCTTTGGAACAAAGCAGAATTGATTTGCCGCTTGAGTTCTCTTACAGACCAATTTTCATGCATAGACTGCTTTTCATAAAAATGTCTTGATAAGTCATCTTCTATTCCTATTAACTCGACATAATGACTCCAGCTTAATTTGGCAGACAGTGTCTGCCGAATTGGGTATGCACAATAAAATCGTCTCATATCGAGCAAATTTCTTCTACTAAATCCTTTCCCGTACTTTATTTTAAGATCTTTGGAGAGATTATCCAAAAGTGTAGAGCCATATTCAGCTCTTTCTTTTCCTTTCTGTTCATATTTTACAATTTGCTTTCCAATTTCCCAATAGGTTTTAACAAGAATAGTATTGACTGCATAAAATGCATGTTTTCTTCCCTCTTGTAAAATCTTGCCTATGTCTGAAATAAGAGTATGATAACCTGTTTTATGAATTATTTTTTCTTTATTCATTAACTAATAGAATCCTTACTCTTCTTATGTCTATCTCGTAAATATCCGCAAAATTTTCGAAAAAATCGAATGAAAAAACAAGATTTTTGAAAGCTTTTCATTTTTTTTACTTTTCATTGAAAACTTTCCGGATTTTATGAAAATAAATAATTAAAAAAGAAACATTTATAATTCAAAAAAGGAGAAAAGAAGACCATGACTAACATTCATGGCATCGTATGGGTAATCACGGGTATTCTTATTGCAGGAACCTCTGCATATCTTGGAAAACTCATGGCTTTTCTTATCATCGGAGTTGGTTTCATTGTCTTCGGAAGCTACAAAATGCTTGTTGCGTACATGACCAAACCCAAAGAAACTGCATTAAATAAAACGCATGAAGGCATTGTAAGCTCTTCTCCTCAAAGCAAATATTGCTCCCAGTGTGGAGCAGGATCACATCCCAAAGCAAACTTCTGCATCAGATGCGGTGCAAAATTATAAATAGCAGAGCTACTTTCTTGCAACCATGGGTTTATTTCATGAAATGCTGGGGGATAACGAGTCCTTATTCAAAAATGAGGAAGCACTGGATTATGAATTTGTGCCAAAACTCCTTCCGTATAGAGAACAACAGCAGAAACACATTGCGCGGTGCATTGCACCTCTTCTTCAAGGAAGACAAGGAGAAAACCTGTTTATTCACGGAGCTCCTGGTATTGGAAAAACTGCTGCTCTCAAATGGGTACTGCGGGATTTAGAAGAAGAAACAGAAGAAGTTGTTCCTGTCTACATCAACTGCTGGCGCTATAACACCAGTTACAAAATCATTCTTGAACTCTGCCACGAAATGGGATACCGATTTACCCAAAACAAAAACACCGGAGAACTCTTTAACATTCTCAAAGAGCGATGCAACAAATCAAAGGGCGTCGTGTTGTGCTTTGACGAAGTAGACAAACTAGAAGACTATGATTTTCTCTACCTACTCTGTGAAGAAATCTACAAAAAAAGCATCTTTCTCATTACGAACTACAAAAGTTGGCTTCTCGAATTAGATGAAAGAATAAAATCAAGACTCAACAGTGAAATGCTCGAATTTAAACCTTATACCAAAGAAGAAACTACGGGCATCCTCAAAGAAAGAGTTGCATACGCATTTGTTGACGGAATTTGGCAGGACACCGCACTTGCTCTTGTCATAACACAAACTGACGAAGTAAAAGACATTCGCGCAGGACTCTACATGCTCAAAGAAGCAGGAAGGGAAGCAGAGAAAAAAGCATCACGAAAAATACTTCCTGAACACGCACAAACTGCAGTACTCAAATTAAAAGAGTTTCATACCAAAAAACAAGA
Source organism: Candidatus Woesearchaeota archaeon (assembly GCA_018303205.1). GTDB lineage: Archaea > Nanobdellota > Nanobdellia > Woesearchaeales > JAGWAF01 > JAGVYP01. The sequence continues at coordinate 1,453 of JAGVYP010000021.1, read as the reverse complement.
GGACCTCTATGACGAAGAACAGTTCATTCTCAACATTGTGAAAACGCATAGCCCTCATAAAATTGGAGATCTCTTTAAGATTTACCAAGAACAAGGAGGTAATGGGATGTACAAAACATTTCAACGTAAAATTACCAAATTAGCAGAGAACAAATTTATTAGCGCGCAGAAAACCAGCGGAGGAATAGAAGGAAACACAACTATCATCTCTTTTGAAACTACAAAGAAATTAAGCGATTTTAATGATGCGAGTGATGCAAAATAACATAGCTCATGACTGAAATGAATAAAAGAGTTATTGCAAAGGAGAGCCCTTCTTGCTGAGCTGCTTTTTCTTTTTGAAAATCACAAATGTTTTCAGCAACACAATCAGAACCAGAACAACAAGTTTCTCCAATCACTAATCCTGACATGCCTGCGTTGAGAAAGAAAATACCTGCCAAAGCAAGCATAAGCAAAGGAATCAGGAATTTTAATCGCATACTCTTCTTCTTTTTTTCTTGTATAAAAAGGTATCTTTTTAATATTTTTTTACCTTAAGAAAAGGTAGACATAAGGAAATATATTTTTTGTTTATTATCTTTCTTAAAAAAAAAAGCTCACACAAATTAAAAAATATAAAAAAATCAAAAAACTAAAAAAAATAATCGGAACAAAATTCAAAAAAGACAAAAGAGAGAGTGGATAGTATTTTTAGAATATTTTATCTTCTTATTTTTTGAAAACGACGCTTAGTGGAGAATGTTTTTTTTCAATATCCTGTTTTCACAAAAAAAACTAAAAATAGATGATGGGTATATTGACGATAAAAAAAGAAAAAGAGGGTTAAATACTGCCCACCTTATACAAAAGAGAGAGGGACTACCGAAATGATTAAATAATCAGATTTTAAAAAAAAGGATATGACAAATCAGAAAGAAGAGCATAACACCCAAATAGGACCTTCACTGGAAGATTTTGTTTATGGAGCAATTGACGGAACGGTAACCACTTTTGCTGTTGTGGCTGGAGTGGCAGGAGCAAACCTTGCAGGAGGCATTGCGCTTATTCTGGGATTTGCAAATTTACTTAGCGATGGATTTTCCATGGCAGCATCTGATTTTCTGAGCAAACGATCAAAAAAACAGTTTATGGAACGAGAGAGAAAAAGAGAAGAGCATGAAGTTGAAAATATGCCTGGGCGAGAACGTTCTGAGATTAGAGAAATCTACAAAAAAAAAGGTTTCAAAGGAAAACTGCTTGACCAAGTTGTTGCAACGATCATCTCTAATAAGAAGAGATGGGTAGATGTTATGATGAGGGAAGAGCTTAATTTAGTAGAAGATGGAAGAGGAGCTGGAAAAAGTGCGATAGTTACCTTTTTTTCCTTTCTGATTATAGGATTGACATATGCCATGAGATAGGCAAAAAGAGGAATAATTCCTATAATCAGAAAAGAAAAAAAAGTAACTAT
>JAGVYP010000042.1 GCA_018303205.1 Candidatus Woesearchaeota archaeon | reverse complement strand
CATGATGCGACTTTTCATAAAAATTACCTTTCTTATGATTATATTTATGAAAAGTCGCATCATGATCTTCTAGAAATTTATAGACAGCATCATTAGGTAGTAATGCATTATGCTCATCAGTATAAAATACCACCTCAACAGTTGTATAATGACGTCTCAGATTGACTTCTCTTCCATCTGGACCAACAGCTTTAACTAGTTTATAAGTTCCTGTTAATTGATCACCTTCTTCAGTAAATGGTGTTGTTTGCACATTGATGGGTTCCAAACTTCTAGGCCCTTCAGTTGTCCACGATGTTGGCTTAGTTTGAGGACCACCTGCACCTGGAACTAAAGGAACACCTACACCACCTGTTGGTTTTGGTGCTGCAACTGGTTTATCTCCACCTGAAAAATATCCCTTGATTTCAGAAGTAAGTGTATCACCATCTAATCTCTCAGAATCACCATTGATTTTAATGTTTCTTATAATTTGATTACCACCAGAATCAAACCTTGGTTTACCTTCAGCATCAAGAACTTGTATATAACTCAACTGACTTGGTGTTTCAAAACCACCCTTTTGTAGAGGGACGTAAATCTGACTAACTGTCACCCCATCCTCATCTGTAGTTTGAACAAAACATACTTTTGTTTTTACAACAGATGCTCCGCCTAATTTCAGATTAACATCAACAACTCCCGCGTTCTTTCCAGATACTTCACATTTTGCAAGGGTTGCAAAACCTGTTATTACAGACAACCCTACCTGTCCTGTTAAATCTTTATTTCCATTTCCATCAAGTGCATAGACACTTCTGTTTGAAGGTTCTTTGTTAATAACATCAACTAGAATCGCATTTGCTGTTTCAGTTGATTCTGTTGGAGTAAGTTTAGTGTTGATAATTACTTGCTGTTCTTCAGAAACAGTAAATCCTGTTACAAAATTCTTCTCTGCAGGTGCCGGAGCATTATACAATGCCCATCCCATAAAAAGCATTAAGAAAAGTATAACTATTGACGCCTGCACATGTTTTGCTGATTTATTTATTTTTAATTTTTTCATGCTATTGTTCACTTATTTTTATTTGTGTTTATATTGAACCTAAACAAGTAAAAAACAACAACATAGGCACAGACGGATTTTGTTCCAAAATCCTATTCCACCTCGCCTTTGAGGCTCGGTTCCATCTGACCAATGTTGCAATTTGAGTATAACTCAAATGCACATTCAAACTTTGTTCGAATTGTGTTTTTTACTTTTTCAAAGAACAACAAACAACATGGCTGGACGAGGCGAATGCCGAGTAGGATATTTGCGAAGCAAATGTCCGTCCGTGCCATTGTTGTTGTTTGTTGTTCTTCTATCATCTTCAACGTGTTGTTTTCTACAATTTTTAATTAATAATAATTATTTCAACTAATTATTATTTCAATCACATCATCCTGTAGGGTTTGGACCTAAGATGCCTTCTATTTCTGAGTCAGGTTTGTCAGGTTCATCTGGTTTGTCAGGTTCAGGAGTTTCTTCATCATCATCTCCGCCAATTCCCCATTCTTTAAATTGTTCAATTAATTTTGCGATATTGTTTACTGCATCAACTCCAGCGCTGACTGATGCAATTGCTGCTTCTACTCTAACTCCTGCGCACATACCATTTGTTGTTACAACATTTCCCTTGCACCATAAATCATGGATTAAATATTTTTCAACAAATGCTACTGGCAGATTAATCATGATATTTCTAAGCGCATCAGCTATCATGTAAAATGGCACTATTGAACCAACTAAATGCTCACACATTAAATAACTGCTGTAATCCTCACAAAGAGATGCATCTTCTCCTGCAGCAAAAGCCTGCAGTCTGCAGGTGTTTTCTGTTTCAAATATGACAACTAATGTCTGAAGGAATTTCTGGATTGTCGGCAGGCACGGCGGAGCGCAGAGAGTTCCAATAATAATATTCTGTTGAGGATCAAAATTTATTTCAGGAAGCAAGTCATAATTAGTAATTGATGAATCACCAGTAAAATCACGCGGATCTACACCTTTATTTGTTTTTCCTAATTGACCAAAGCCTTTAATAGCTCCAAAACCATAAGTAAATCCCTGTTCTGCGCGCAGTTTGCTTTCAGCAGTATCTCCTTTCATCATTTCTTTCCATGCTCTATCGCACTGTGTACACATAAACGCGTCGCAAACAAACCCAATACTCGCTAAATCATAATTAGTTTTAAACATTGCAGGTCCTTCAAATTTTGGGCTTCCTTCATGCCCATACCATAATTTGTTAAACCAATCTGCCTGAAGTTTGCATTCCTGATCCTGTCCAAGCAGAGCAGGATAATAGCTTCCAAATGCGTGAGCAAAACCATTGTATACAATGCATACATTATTGAAAAAAGATCTTATTTGTGAAACAACATTGCATAATCCACCAATCCACTTGCTCAGCCATTGAAATATTTCAACAGTTGTTTTAAGATTCTGAATATGCTCGTCTTTTTCTGATAATTTATCTAATGCCGCATTATCAGGCTTAGTAAACAGAGTATCTTCCAGTTTAACAGTGAAGGTTACTTTAAACGGCTCGTTAGGTGTAAATAGATTGGAAGTTCGTGAAGCTCCCTGCACTATTGTTCCTTCACATACTACTGTTGCTTCTTCTTTATCTTTTAGAATATCTTTATCAAATTTAGGAATAGTTATCAGAATGTTCAACTGAGCATTGCCCTTTGAATTGTCAATTAAGACGTGATTTAATGCCAGCACTGCTGCATCAACAAATCCTTCATCACTCGTCGCTAATCCTAATGTTGCTTTACATGCAGTAGGTAAAATTTCATGAACATATCCTGTTGAACCGCCTTTTGCTTCTAATACAATACTTCCTGTGAACGGAGAACCTTGCTGGCTCATCCATAAAAAATTTCTGTTAAGTTTGTAGTCTGAAGTTACTCCAGTTGCTGTTGGAAATTTTCCTTTAAAATCATCAACCCAAATATCTCTTTTTGTTTCTTGAAGCTGAACAACTTGAATGCCTTGTGATTTTTTCTGTTCTTCTAAAGGAATAAAGTTACCAGCATTATCTGTTGCTAAAAAGCTGACTTCAACATTCTCTTCAGTGATTGGACCTGAATATTCCCATGTACATACAAACAGATGCTCTTTGTTGGCAGCGTTTTCCTCAGACTGTTTAGCAAAGTAATCAAGATTTTCTTCGCAAGTGTTTGCAGCAGTTAATACCCCGGTAAAATCAAACGCACTTAAACCTGCAAATACATTTTCTGCTTTAACGCCTGAAACATCGGCTAATTCTCCTCTGCCTAATTCAGTGATGTTTGCAGTAATAATTGCAACATCTTCTCCTGTTCCTAGCAATACTGACCTGCCTGAACCAAGAGGAACAATAACTGCCCCTGACATTTTTGGAGCTTCTGAATCAAACAGCATCTGCCGTGATAATTTCGATCCAGTAAAAGTATTTCCTAAATCATCTTTTGATTTTTCTGCATTAAGTTGAACAAGATAATAATTACTGTTTGTTCCTTCTGCAAAAGAAAGCTCATTAAACATGCACTTCCATGTTGTGCTGTCTCTGAAACAATCATCAGCCTGAAATTCTTTTCCACCAACAGAAATATAAACTCTTTTTTTAAACAATCCTACACCATCTTCCTGAATAGTAAGCATGAAAGTATTGTTGTCAGGATTTAAGAAGCCGTCATAAAAGTTTTCAAGTTTTGTTGCTTTTGGTCCTTCAATATCTGTCGGAAGCGTTACTGTTAGTTTCTGCTCTGCTTTGTTTCCAGACAGATCTTTTGCGGTAATTTTAATTTCATAAACATCTTTAGCAGTGCTTCCCTTAATCTCAATGCCTTTCCACGTGCACGTGTAAATTACATAATCTGATTTTTCCTGAGAAAGAGCTTCGCAAGTGTTTGGTTTTTTAGCAGAGTAGCTTGATGCAAAGTTAGAGTTAAAGTCTGAAAAATCCGCTGTGATTAAGTCTGCGCTTATTGCGCTGACATCGTCAGTAAGATTAAGTTTAATATCTACTTTTGTTGCTACTGATAATTTATGAGTAATTTGAGTGTTAGTTGTTGGATCAATAAGCTGGAATGATTCTGCAATTATTGACGGCGCCTGGTAATCAACAATGCTTGTTCCGCAGCTTGGAGAGGACATTTGGTTTCCAAACGCATCTTTAGCTTTAACGCAGAAACGCTTGTCGCCTGTTGTTAATCCCAGCTCCTTAACACTTGTTGTTATTATTGTTTCATATGCGCATAATTGAACTGATCCTTGATCAACTCCATTTTGTCCTGACTGCGATCCTCCTGACTGTCCCTGTCCGGCTTGATCTTGTCCAGTTTCATCAGTTGCCTGAACTTCTTTTGAAAGAACAAGCTCTAAATCATTTTGATTATTTGCTCCGTTGTTTCCTGTTTCTCCAACATAAATCTCATAGCTTTTGACGCCTGAACATTTATTTTTGCACGCTGCAAGATCGCATGATGTATCCTGAAGTTTAACAAGCAAGTCAAAAGTATCTTCTAAAGTTATTTTCCCCTGGACAACTACTGTTCCAGTTGGAGCTTTTGTATCGACAACTACATCTTGTTTAATTTGATCAAGCAGTTCAAAATTTTTGTCAAGAAGAGTGAGTAATACTGGCAGAACTGAAGTGTCATACGCAGCCTGAGGAGAAGTGTACTCACAGGAATAAATGCTGTCTTTTCCAAGAGTGCATTTGTCTGGATTTACCTGCTGATCATGAAATAATAGGTTTATGTTTTCTTTTTTGACTTCAACTGGAGTTTGTTCAAGATCATACATCTCTGCATCAAACTTGACGTGAATTGCATCCTGGCCTTGTTTTAATACATCTCTTAAACCATCATTATTAGTTATTTGTACATTTGATAATGCGCCTGTTGCTGCATAACCTGCGCTGGAAATAAATGGCAGAGTTATAACTAACATGCACATAAACATTGCTGCCTGTTCTGCATATTTTTTTCCTAATCGCTCATCATTTTTCATGCTGAATATTTTGTCCTCTTTAGATGATCACTAATTAAATTATTCTTGCCCTCATAACATCACTGTTCAGCATAGTGCATGCTGCAATATGCTCAGATGGTGTTCCTACTTGTTCCAATACTGTAGGAATTCCTTCGTCAATAACATAAAATATTATGGTGTTTTTGTCTAAGTCTCCTGGTTTAATTTCAAAAACAAATTTTGATCCTCCTGAAATAGTTGTAGGTATTTCAACATCTGATTCAGGATAATAAATGGTTTTGCCTTTTGAAAACGCTGTTCCAGGAATATGAATGCTCTGTGAATTTTTGATTATAGTCATTTCACCATCATACCTTTCATCGCGCAGCAGCATTATCTCTGCTTGATAAAACCCTGGAGCTAGTTTAAGGGAATTTTTATGAAGATCTGGTTCTGAAGATTTTGACCCCAGCTGATATTCCATAACCTGTGATGCGCTGATACTTCCCCCTAAGGTGTTTAGTTTATTAATACTTACCATTGCCCGTTCGTACTCCTGCAATGCTGCAGGTTCAGGATGAAGGTTGCATTCAAGAATTCTATTTTTGTTGTCTACTACAATTCCCTGATACGATGATGACTGCCCTTCAACAGGAGGAGGCGCTGCAAAAAATTTCTTAATTTGGAGATTAAACTCCTTTAATGGCAGCAGGTTGACTTCTGCCTGAACATCACCGTTATTAAGAACATTTCCAACTAATTTAGTTACTTCATCGTAATCCTTTTTTTCTACAACAATCATTCCTCCTCCTCCGCATTGAGGAAGATTTCCTGCAAATACACCCTGTTCGTTAGTGCTTCCTATAAAACATCTGTCAGCAAACTCAACAATTTTATCGTAAGTTCCATCCTCTTTGTAGGTAATTAAATTCTCAGGTCCGCATTGGAAATATATTAATGCTTTTTCAACAGGCTTGTTTGTTTTTGCATCTGTTACAGAAACTGTATTGCCTGATGTTGGATATTTCCCTGAACATTCTGATGCTGATGGTTCAAAATCAGGAGCTATTAAATCTAGAACTCTTACCCTTGGATAATTTTCTTTAAGTATTACTTGCACAGGAAATTGAAAAAAGTAAGGCTTGTTGTTTAATGATGATTGTGTATCTTGCAATGAGATAACTAATGGAAAGGTAATATCATAAATAAAACTATAATCAAATATGCAGAAATTAAGCAGCAGCGCATCCACTTTTAACCTGCTTGGAAAAACAGCGCCGTTTGATCCAAGGTATAAATCAAATGGATAAGAAGGATGAAAATTAAACCATGTTTCTATGCCTTGATAATCTTTATTTGAAATTTTTGTTCTTAATCCATCATATACACCCTGCCTTACTTTTCTTTTTTCAACATCTGCCTCGTCAGCCTGAGTAACTACAATTGGTTGAGTAGCAGTATTATCTATTCTCATGAACGGCAGATTATGTTGAAGCATGGTTTTGAAATCTTCTTTTATATCTTCTACTAGCCAATAATCCAGTTCAGAACATTCCTTAACCTCAATTCCTCCATACATTGGCGGGAAAGAACTGTCGTCATTTCTGCTGTATGCTGCCATTAATTTTCTTACAGAACCTTCCATGAAGACTGATTCGGTTTCATGAACTACAATATCACGTCCTAATTCATAAATTTTTTTTAATCTCACTGATTTAGATGCAGAAAATTTTTCCAGAGTGTATGATTTCTGATTTTTCTCTGCTACAACAGCTGATGATGCTGAAACCTGTAAAGGATATGTTACAGCAATAGTTACATCAGTTTCTCCTATGATTACAGAAGTTTGCAATTCTTTTTGAGCAGTGATCTGCATTCCCTGACCTTTAAATTCATTAAAGTCATTTAAGCAGAGATTAACATTCATAGTAATATATTGTTCAAGCTGATCTTGAATAGAATTATCATCAGTATATGACTTGTATAATTGAGGTATTTCACTTCTGTCTTGTCCATTATCTCGCTGATAAAGCCAATACGGTAAAAACAATGCACCATCTCCCAAACTTAAAACATTAGAATTAAAAGGATCATACTGCGCTCGGTATATTTCAAATTGATCTACATCAAGGTAACCACCCTGCTGTCCTAATCTGTTTAATGCTTCATCAGAAACCTGAGAAATACAGTCTTCAATAAATGTTGTAACTTGATCAGTTTTACTTCCCTGCAGTGCTGACTGCAAATCAACACCTCCATTAATATAAAGTATAAGAACAATAACTAATAATATTGCTAAGCCTATAAGAGCAAATAGGGTTATTTGAGCTTTTTTCAGTTGGAAAAAAGAAGTTTTTAATTTTTTTAATGAAAAAAGAGCAATAAATCTAGAAAATTGATTATTAATGGTAATAGTATCTGCTTTGATAATAGTATCCACTTTACTCTCTTTTTTATATAATTGCTGAAGTATTTTCAATATACCCTCACGCCTTTGTTAATTTATAAATTTTATATTTTATGATTTATATACTTTGCGATTAAGAGCAGTTTATGTTTCAATAAATTTATATATCTACATATGAATAGAAATATCTTACTAAAGGTTGTATGTATTTGTGTATATCGTCTAATAACAGAGAGGGATATCATTGAAAAATAGATCATGGTTATTATTTATGTTAATGTTTATGTTAGTTTATGGCTGCACATCATCGACACTAGAAAAAACTGATCCATCTCAAAAAATCAGGTTGCCTTCTGAGAAAACGCCAGATGAGTTTACAGTGTTTAATAATAATGTGTACACACTTAAATATCCTTCAAGCTGGGAAGTAGAAGAACACGAAGCGTTTGTTTATTTTAAACCTCCATTAGTAAGTGGTGATGAGACAATATATGGAAATGTAGTTATCTATGTTGCACCAATTGAATCAGGAAATCAATCGCTTATTGATTTTTTCCAGGCTTCCGTAGAAATATTGGTTGAGACAACTCCTGAATTTTCTTTTGTTGAACACAAAGAAGAAATACTTTCTTCCCTCCCTGCATATCGTATTGTGTATACTGAAAGCAAAGATTCTGAGATAACACAATATTTACAGGTTTTTACTCTTAAAGAAGGCAATACCTATATTGTAACGTATGCTGCTCCTCAAGAAACCTACGCCAAGTATATCAACAATGTTGAAGAGATGATACATTCCTTTAAAATAAAATGACCTCAAAAAATAAATGCGTATTTATTGGATTAATAGGGATAAGTACATTAGTGAGTATGCTATTTTTTACGGCCAATGTTTCTGCTGGATCTACATTAACCGTTGAAGCACAAGGTGAAGGTTATGTTGATTCTTACCCGTCTGGAATTCTCTGCGGTTACGCCTGTATAGAAACATACAACACTGGCACAGCAATAACCTTAACTGCACATTCAAATGAAGGTGGAACATTTTCTCAATGGACAGGCTGTGATGAACCAAGTGGAACAACCTGCATAATGAATTTGGATTCTGATAAAAAAGTTACTGCTACATTTTCAGGTGAAGTAAACTCAGAATACAATCTACGCGTTTACAGAACAGGAGGTTTAGGAATTATCCAATCAGATCCATTTTCAATTTATTGCGGTTCAATCTGCCCTTATGATGAAGCAAAGTTTGAAGCAGGTTCAACAGTTACTTTGACAGCTTCTGCAAATAGTGGTTATGTGTTTAAGAGCTGGAGCGGTGACTGCTCAGGGGTTTCACCAACTTGTATCATTACAATGGATGATTCAAAAACAGTCACTGCAGAATTTAAAACTGAAAGCTCGTCTGATAAAACAGATGGTAATGTAGATAGTGAAACAGATGAAACGACAACTCAATTATTAACCATACAAAAAACAGGTGAAGGTAAAATAAAAAGAAGTGATAAAAAAATAAAATGCGGAACAACTTGTTCCTCTGTGTATAATAATGGTGATTCCGTTACTCTTACAGCAGCAACAATAGTTGCTGGTTCAACATTCTTAGGATGGAGTGGAGGATGTTCTGGTGCGAAAAATACGTGTACTGTTACTATGAACGCAGCAAAAACAGTTAGAGCATCTTTTGGCAGCCCTATGTTTCCATTAACACTTACCGTGAAAGGAATAAGTGGAGGACTTGGCAATGTAATTGATTCAAAATCTAAATATATTAACTGCAATACTGGCAATATAGGAACTTGCTTTGCAAATATTCCATTTGGAGCTTCAGTAACTCTCACCCCTACACCTGGCGCGTATTCTTATTTTTCAGGGTTTAACAGCCCATGTTCTGGAAACTCCTGTACTTTGCTGATGAATTCTCCTAAAACAATGAGTTCATCATTTACAACAATAAGTTATGCCGTTACCGTCGTAAAATCAGGAACTGGCAGTGGATCAGTTATATCTTCTGAAAATAAAGTTAGCTGTGGTGGATCTTGTTCTTCAATGTATAATCATGGTTCATCAATAACATTAAAGGCATCTCCAAATACCGGCTCAAAGTTTATGGGATGGAGTGGAGATAGTTGCACAGGGACTAATGATTGTACTGTTAACGTTAATGCAGCAAAAACAATCACCGCAGAATTTTCAAAAATATACAAGGTGTCTATTGAGAAAAAAGGACAGGAAACTGGAGTAGTAACATCAACTGATGGGGCAATAAATTGTGGTACTGTGTGCACAGCGAGCTTTCTTGAAGGAACTGAGATTACACTTGAAGCGAAGAGAGTAGGAATTTTTATTTCTGAGGGATTCGAAGGTCCATGCAGCAATCAGGACAAAGATAAAAAATGTGTTCTCACGATGAACTCTGACAAAAAAATTATTGCAAAATTTATACCGTTGACTCAAGAAGTAACAATGGTAAAAACAGGAAAAGGAAAGATTGAATCAATTGGTGCAGAAAAGAAAATAGACTGCGGTGAAAAATGCTCTGCTAAGTTCAATGAACAAAGTACTGTTATATTTAAAGCAATTCCTGATAAAGGTTATAGATTTTCAAGATGGAATGGTGGGTGTTCAGGACAGCAATCAACGTGCAATTATGTTGTTAATGTCGCCGTTGATGGAAAAAATAAACAGATTGATGCACTGTTTGAGGAGACACCTATTTTAACAGTTGTTAATAAATATGGAGGTATAATAACGAGCAGTATTTCTGAGTTTGAACTTGCTAAAGCTGGAGAAGCAGCTACAGATATTGCAAAAACAAAAATCATCTGCGGAGAAAAATCATCAAAAAAAAACAATCAAAATGATTGTTCAGTAGAGTATAAAGCATCGGGATTCTTTGTAGAGCTTTCACTTAATCCAAAATCTGATGGTTTGCGATGGTCAGGTTGCAGCAATATACTTGTTATTGATACATGTCATGTGTATGTTGACAAAAGCAAAACTATAGAAGTCACCATGGGTCCTGATAAGGAAAGAGAATTGATACACACAGCGTTGTGGGAATTGTTTGGAGGAGAAAATCCTTCGTTAGATTCATATCTCAAAAATGAAAACAATCCGCCGTTTACACGAACGTTCAATGAACTTCGAGCAGAAAAAATAGGTCACACTGATGTTGAGATTAAAGATTGGATAGTAAACAATATACAATGGTTCCGTCAGGAAGGAGGAATCAATAAAATAACTGATGACTGGCAGAAAGGAACTGCCAAACAAGTACTGCTTGAAATATTTGCAGGAGAAGTTGCAAAATATCCAACGCTCACAGCGTTTCTTACTGATGAAAATAATAAGCCTTTTCAGTCTGCATTAGCAGATTTAAAACAAGAACGAGAAGGTGGCGGAAGAGAAGGATTAAAGAATTGGATAAGTCAGCCAAGTAACAGACAGTGGTATTATGATGCTACAGGAATAGGTGGACATATAGCTGTAATTGAGAAAACAAATCTTGAAGTAGAAATAGCTCTTAAAAAACCAGTCATAACAAGCATCTCACCTGACAATGGAAGAATCGGCGGGAAGCCAGCAATTGCCGGCAGTTTTTATGACATTCATCTTGTTACGCTGAATGATAATTCTGTTCCATTTATACCCTCTCAAAACAAGATTATTATGGGAGATATTAGATGGGGTATAGATTCGTATGGTGTAGAAATAAATGTGCCAGGAATAGTTGAAGTACATACTAAATGGGGTTCTGCAACTGCAAAACTAATTTCACCGTCAGGACCTATTTATTTTAATGCTGTAGGGGAAGAAGAAGGCTGTTTCCCTGGAGTTGGTAGTGGATGTGATGGTGGAGGTCCAGTATTGCGTGCAATCCTGAGGAAAACATTTGGAAAACCAATTGGTTGTGATGACCCTAGTTCAGATGGTTCAGTTTTGTGTTCTATTGCAGCTGGTAGTATAGAACATGACAATTGTTGTGTGCGTTTTCCATCAGGAAAGTGGTGCGGGGGTCCTGGTGTTGATGGAACAGGTAAAGCAGGAGAAACAAACCATGATGGTCATTGCTCTACTGAGTGGAATCATGCATTCTGGGATGTGTTTTGGGGCAGAGCATGGAAACAGCGTTATTACCCTGATCAAAAATTTGATTTAACACCGTCAGGTGGAAGCCGAAACAACGCATATGTCATTGGAGAAGCTGTCAGCAGCTTGTTTTATTGTGGTCCAAGTGGTCATGAGATGCGTGAAGTTGAACATGCAGTTTTTTGCTGCTCTGGAAAAATTAAAGTAGAGTGGAATGGAGCTAAGAAGTGTACATAATACAGTATAACACAAAAGTATAAATAAGAGAATATAGATGAAGTTGTCATGAACAATAATTATCTAGGTGTTGCTGCAATTATTAGTATTATGATAATAACATTATTTTCTGGTTATGGAGCAGATTACTCTGCTACTGGTTTTGCAGTAACACATACTCAATCTTATACAGAATGGCAGGAATCAATGAAGCAAGAACGTGAAGCACTCAAACAAAAAATATCAAGTTTTAAGGTTTCAGCTAAAGAGGAAGCTTATAACCAATTACAGAAAACAAAAGAAGCAGTTAAGACTACATCTAAATCTGCTTCGTTACCTTCATCGTTGCAACAAAGTTCTAGTGTGCTATCATCTAAACAGGAGTCTGCTGGTAAAAAAATGATTGACAAAAATATAGTTGGAAGTTGGCGTCCACTTTCAGAAGCAATTTTTTATGAGAGTGGAACAAGTAATTGGATAACACCTGTTTCACGAAGAATTGAGCTTTCACCTGATGGCAGCTGGAATTATGGAAGTTCACACGGAACTTGGAGTGTTGAACCAATCAAGAATAGTGATTGGAATACGTGGAAAGTAGCTTCATATGGTCCATCAAGAAAAATAATTCTTAATGGATGGAATAAAGGGATAGCTTCTGGTCCTGTAGAAGAATCTTCAGACATAGACTTCTTTTGGGTAATTTACAAATCAGAATTATCATTAGGTCCAGCAATGATTCAAATAAAGTTTGGACATTAACTAGAGATAATCAGTATTATCATATTGGTGTTGAAACATGAAAAAAATAGATAATTGGATAACACAGTTCAGATCAAAAAACAAGCTAAATAAAGATATTGAACTTCTTAATTCAGATGAAATTTTAAATGAATATTCAACTGATGCAAGCATATTCAAAGTAATTCCTAATGCAGTTATTTTTCCAAAAAATAAAGAAGAAATCAAAAGTGTAATACAGTTTATCTCAAAAAACAAGAAGAAATTTCCACAATTATCTATAACCGGAAGAGCTGGCGGAACAGACATGACAGGAGGAAGCATTAATGAGGGGATTATTCTGAGTTTTACAAAATACATGAATAAGATAAAAAGCATTAATAAGATTAAAAGTAAAGAACGCAATAAACATAAACAGAATTCTGAAAAATATTCTGCTGTTGTTGAGCCTGGAGTTTATTACAGAGACTTCGAAAAACAAGCAGATCATAAAGACCTGTTATTTCCAAGTTATCCAGCTTCGAAATCACTATGCGCATTTGGAGGAATGATCGCAAACAACTGCGCCGGCGAAAAAACACTGCAATATGGAAAAACAAACAAGTATGTCAGAAGATTAAAAGTAATTCTAGCAGATGGCAATGAATATGAATTCAAGAAATTAAATATAGATGATTTGAATAAAAAACTGAGGCAGAAAAATTTTGAAGGAGACATTTACAGAAAAGTTCATAGATTGCTGGAAGATAATCACGAAATTATTGAAAAAGCAAGACCGATTGTTTCAAAGAATTCTGCAGGTTATGCATTATGGGATGTTTACAAGAAAGATCACAATACAGGAAAAGAGATATTTGATTTAACACAGTTATTTGTCGGCAGCCAGGGTAGCCTCGGCATTTGGACAGAAGCAGAAATAGAGTTAGTAAAAAAGAAAAAATATTCTCAGTTGATTGCGTGTCACATTAAAAATGTTAATACACTTTCCGAATTTGTAAATATTGTTCTTCCGTTTAATCCTGAAAGTTTAGAAACATTTGGAAAAAAAACTTTGTTTTTAGGGCTGCATTTTCTTCCGGAAATTGCAAAAAAGATAGGAGTTCCAACGTTAAAACTTGCATGGCAGTTTAAAGACGAAGCTTTGTTGACATTGCTCCATGGAATTCCCAAGTTTATAGTATTAGTTTTGTTAACTGATGAAAACAAAAAAATATTGAATAATAGAATAGAAAAACTGCATCTTGAATTAAAAAACAATAAAGTTCCTCATCTAGTTCTCACTACTGAAGAAGAAGCAGAAAAATACTGGATAATGAGGAGAGAAAGTTTTAATCTTTTAAGAAAAAAAGTAAAAGACAAAAAAGCCACTCCTTTTATTGATGATTTTA
Source organism: Candidatus Woesearchaeota archaeon (assembly GCA_018303205.1). Taxonomy (GTDB): domain Archaea; phylum Nanobdellota; class Nanobdellia; order Woesearchaeales; family JAGWAF01; genus JAGVYP01. Next base: position 811 of record JAGVYP010000042.1, on the reverse strand, counting down.
TTGTAAAGCCTGAATTTCTTCCTGAGTTCATGCCAAAGCTGGAAAAAATTCTGTTTGACCATGATGTTCATCCTACATTTGCAGGCCATGCTGGCTCAGGCAATTTTCATATTATTCCATTGATGGATTTAAAGAAAGAAAGTGAAAGAGAAAAAATCCCTGTTGTTTGCAGGGAAGTGCATGATCTCGTCGTTAAATATCATGGCTCAATAACTGCAGAACATAATGATGGATTAATAAGAACACCGTATCTTGAACAAATGTATGGAAAAGAAATTATTGCATTGTTTGAAGAAGTTAAGAAAATCTTTGACCCATTAAACATGTTTAATCCTGGTAAAAAAGTTCACGGAAATCTTGAATATGCTATGAAGCACATTAACCCTGAGAGATGATAGTATGAACGCTTATTCTATAAAATCTAGGTAAAAATAACCAAAAATAAAAACGATAGCTTAATATACTACTAGTATACAAAAAAGTATAATGATAAACAAAAAAATAATGCACATAGGGCTGTTAATGGTAATGTTATTAAGCATAGGAACATTCTATTATCATAATCAAGAATCATGGACTTATGTAGACAGTTTGTATTTTTCATCAATTACCTTAACAACCATAGGTTATGGAGATTTACATCCAACTACTGATGCAAGCAAGGTGTTTACAGTAGTGTATGCAGTGTTAGGGGTTGGTTTCATGCTGTATTTCTTTTCAACAATTATTGGTTCATATATTAACCACCAAGAAGAGCATTTTGACAAAGTAGTTGGCAAGCTTCATCATTTAAGCCCGTTGCAACTAAAAA
>JAGVYP010000041.1 GCA_018303205.1 Candidatus Woesearchaeota archaeon | reverse complement strand
CGACTATCTTTTCCTATTAATGGTGGATTATCATAGGTAACTGTTCTTTTAGTTCCGTCTTTTTCTTTTACAACATAACTCCCAGGACCGCCATGAATTGCATCAGAGACTTTACCAATCCTTGCATGATATCCTCTTAACCTAGGAATTGCTCCGCTATCAAGAATTTCTTGTGTTGAGGTTGCTAGAGAACCTGCTTGCAAATACTTTTCTGATACTTCTCTTGCTTGTGTTTCATTTAACATGATTTCACTCTCCCGCATTTCTTTGTACGTGTTGAACAATATTCCTAAATATTTGTAGGCCAATAGGTATTCCTAAAAGTTCTTCTAATCCTGTTTCGCGATCTTCTGCCCTTACTCCTCTTCTTCTTAATATTTCCATCGCATCTCCATGTCTTACATCTTGCCAGTGTTGAATGCTTGTCTCAGTATGTGCCATGTGACCAAAAATATTTCCTGTTGCATCAACAAGACCTGCAATGCCTAATGCCGAACCATTGGGATTATGAGGAAAATCTTCTGCAACTGCAACTTTTCCTTCAGGAGTCACATAGCGTAATAACACATGTCGCGTGTCAACACGTTCATGTGTGTCAGATACTGTAGTTAAATCAACTGATCCGTGAGGATCATAAAAGACAAGTTTTCCTTCACCATGTCTACACCAAAGATAAAATAGTTCTGTTATTCCTTCAAAAGCGAAATGTACTTTTCCTTCTCTTCTTTCAGGAAGATGCAATATGGGAGCAACACGATACATTCCTCCTATATTATGCGTAAGTGTTACTGTTTGCAAATCTTTTTCATTTCCTGGAAGTAAACCTAATTTTACTAATACTTGAAAACCATTGCATTGTCCATAAATAACATTTCCTTCTTCTGCAAATGCACGCATTGCATCTCTCTGCGGCATGAGTTCATTTGCAGCACACATTCCTGCTCCAAGTACATCACCATGTAGGAAACCTCCTGAGAAATTAAGAATATGGCCTTGTGTTCCTTTGATTCTTTTTAAAAGTTCACCAATTTGACTGAAATGTAACTTCTCAACTTCAGCACCCGCTAATCTATACGCAAGAGCAGCTTCTTTATCACAACCAATACCTTGTCCGTACGTGATATACGCTTTGACCATTATGCTGCACCTTGATTTAAATTGAATCGTAATGGTTTTTGATATGCTTCTTTTACTTTTCCTAAAGAAATTTCTTCTAGGACTCCTTCTTTTGTTTCAATACTCAAATCTTTATCCGTAACTATACCTACTTTTTTATAAGCAACACCATGCATTCTCGCTTCAAAAGCATGTCTGTCTTTTCGTGTAATGGTAACCACAAATCTTCCAGGAGTTTCTGAGTATAACACTTCTTCGTTAGACAATGTACTATCTGAAAGATCTTTTGTACTTATGCTTACACCCTTTTCTCCTGCAATTGCAGCTTTTGCTAAAGTAGTAATCAAACCACCGTTATGAATATAACTACAAGATGCAACAAGTTCTGCGTCAATTGCGCTATGGATAGCATGTGCAACATTCACAAATTCTTCAAGATCTGTTTGAGGTGCATTTCCACCTTGCAAAGGTTTATCTTGTTGCGCATAGCCTACTGCATTCGCAAATTGTGAAGCTCCTAATTGTGCTTTGGTTGTTCCCACAACATAAATAAGATCTCCTTCTTCTTTCAGGCTTTGTGTAACGCATTTTCTGTAATCTTCAATTTTTACAGCAGCGGAAGCAAGATACGTTGGGGGATCATGGATTTCTATCCATTTTTCTTTTCCATGTTCACCATCTTTTTCTGTTAAGAAAATGTGTTCTCGCAAATCAGAGGGAACATCATCCAGACTAAAGTCATCAGCTACTTGATACGTGCAAGAACATTTCATGCTATCTTTTCCTGAAATAACAGGAATGTTCAGCGCTTCAACTGCTTCTCTTACGCCAATGGCTTCTCTGACTAATCCTGCAAGGTTTTGTTCTCCAGATTCTTGAGAAAGTGTATCTGTTCCATCAGAGTTAGGCTGGCAATAATTCCCGCACACAGCCCATGCATCCCATTTTGCATGTTCCATGTCAGGCAATGCTCCGCCTAGAGCAATAATTTTTCCAACCATGTCAATAAAAGATTTTTGTGCAGCAAGATAGGGATCAAGATCAGCAACTTTCGGAGCAATACCGAGAGCATAAGCAATTGCACCAAAATCTTTACCAATAGTATTCAAAGGTTTTTGCATGGTTGCATCAGCTTCGACTTCTTGTTCTAAACCCATGAGCGGAGGTTGCATCGTAGCTCCTCCTACAATAGTATCTTTTTGTCTGAAGAACCATTCTTTTGAAGCAACATCTGGCTGTGCCATCACTAAGCACAATGATTCTTCAAGAGAAATTGGGGTATAGGATGAGTTGAATTGTTTTGAAGCTTGAAAAGAGTCTCTAGAAAAGGTATTCCTATTTGTTGCGCGCATTTCTTTTCTTGGATTTTTATCAAATAATTTTTTAATGTCAATCAAAGCAACAGTTTCATCGCCATACGTAAGGTGTACATAACCAGTATCATTTAATGTTCCCAGAGGAGTAACTTGCACTTCATGAAGCCCTGCTCTTGCTAATACTTCAGTTTCATTTTCAGGGTGGGCAATTAAAAGCATATTGTTCTGTGTTTCTGAAGCAATAATTTGCCAGGGCTGAATACCAGAATATTTGGTAGGACGTTTTTTCAAATCTATCCTTAATCCTCCTGTTGCTCTTGCTGATTCAATTGCTGCAGAACCAAGACCCATTGCTCCAAGATCAGTAAGAGAAGATAAAGTTTCAGCACGTGCCACATCAAGAATATAAGTAAATAAGTTAGCTTGTGTATAAGGATCATCTGCTTGCACATGTCCAAGACTGATGCATCCACTTGCACTCAAAGAACTTTCTGTTGCACCATGCACGCCATCGATTCCAACAGGTTGCCCTGCAACAAAAACAATATCTCCCACTTGAGGAGTTTTTTCTAATAATGATTTTCCATCCTTTCCATGTACTGGACTCCAACCAATTGAACCACAATACACTAAACACTTTGCGATATAACGAGGATCTGTAACTAATCCTCCTCCTAAAGTGGGAACTTGACTTTCATTTCCTCCTTCTCTTACTCCACGAGTTATACCTTGTAATAAATCAAAAGGATGAATCACACCAGGAGGAAGCCATCCTTGATACTGGGGGTCACCTGTTGCATACCAAAAGAAGTTAGATAACAATTCAAAAGTTCCTAGACCTGTTCCTACAATGTCCCTATTTACACCATCAATACCTGTTTTAGCTCCTTGTACTGGCTCTTTATTAGAGGGAGAATTATGTGTTTCAAATTTGATACAGAACATAAAATCTTCATTATAATAAACTACTCCCGAATTGTCTTCAAACATACTCGCAATCCAATTCTTTCCTCTTTTTTGTAATTTTTCAAAAATATTTTTTGCAGGAGTTTCAATAAGGGTTTTGAAAACGCCATCTTCAAGAGTATACGTTCCATCAGCTTTTTTTTGCAGCCAGCCTTTTTCTGTAGCTCTTCGAAAAACAGGATCATCAACTTGATCTTCAAGAGTTATTCTTGCATTGAATTCTTTATGAAAGCAATGCTCTGATCGCAAACCAAACCAGGTTTCTATTTCAACATCAGTCGCACGATGATCTAAGCCATGTTCGCGTCTTTTTGCTAAGAATGAGTCATCGCGATACATTTCCTTAAATTGTTGTAATTCTTCCAAACTTGCAGCAAGTCTTCTTTCTTTATTTAATGCTAATAACTCTTCATCACTCATCGATGCAAGATCATACTTTTGCACTTTTGGTTCTGAAGATATGAGCACAATCGGTGCTGGAAGACGATGACCTTGTCTATATCTATCTCCTGGAATAATAAGATTTGTATGTAATGCAGGAGTATGAAGAACATCTATTATCAATCTTAATTGTTCTGGTGTTGCTTCACCTCTTAGTAAATATTGTACTGCATGAAATCCTTTTTGCTGACCTACCAGTAATCCAAGTTTTTCCATGGCTTGTGCTAATGCTGTTGTTCCGTCACGGTCACTTGTTCCAGGATTATACATACTTACCAAAACATGGTCAGCAGCAATATCCGTCTCTTCTGCAAGAGATCCTAAGCTTGCACGATGAATAATCCTGTCAACAAAAGGAGGACCTTGTAAGAGTTCTTGCAATTGTTTTGTTGTGATACCAGAATTATGTGCTAAAAGAGAAGTCATTATTCTCGACATACCGGTAATTCTTGTACCAAAACGCCTATTCATACTCCCTATTTTTGCAGTTTCATCATAAGGTCCAACATCAATGCTAGAAAGAACACGATTATCAAGACTAAGAAGATAAGATTCAGGAAGCGTAAAAATAAGACCTTGATGCCTTATACTCACTATAAGATCCCCCCTATATTTTATAAAGAAGTACTTGCAATGCCTTATAAGTCTTTCTTTTTATGAAATCAAAGTTGTTATCCTAAACCAGTGATTAAAATTAAGGAAGGGCAGTTATGAAACCCTATTCGTTTTTGATGATGTTGCCTTGTAGCAAGATCAGGAGAACGACCGATTCATGCAGGTCGTTCGACGCAAAATCTACGATCGAAGGAGTAGCAAATCTACGCAACATCATCAAAAGATTGAAAATTTAGGAGGGTTTCATAATTGCCTTAAGGAAGCATTATTTTAAATAATCTCATCCACTCTTTTTTTTTCTTATGAAAATTCCCCCTTTGGAAAGAGTGTTGTGTTATTTGTCTGTAGAGTACCGATTGCAAGTACTTGACATTGCAAATACTAGACATTATTCTGGAACCGTGGAAGAGGTTTTTCAGAAGCTCGAGAAAAATCCTGATCAGGAATTAGAAGAAAAAATAAGACAAGCCATCAAAAATACTCGTGCAGGAATTCCCATACCTTACAAGCGTATGTCGCAACAAAAAGAGCAAATTCAAGGAGATTGGGTTCATAAAAGAGGGTATGAAGTAAAACGCTTTGATTCAAGACTTTTGGTCAATGGAAATTTTTTAGAAGATGAAGAAGGACAGCAATTTCTTGATACGTATGAAACAGTATTCCAATTACACAGTAAGGGAGAAGAGATACCCACCATTAGCAATAGATTAGGTTTGCAAGTAAAGAAAATTGAAAACGAACTCAAGAGAGCAGGTGTTTTGCGTTTCAAAAGAGCAGATGAAGGAGAATTATCCGAGCAGGAAGACTCCTAAGTCGCTATAGCTTGGCCCTTGAGGTGTTAACACTGATTTTTTCAAAAAGAATTCATGAACAGGGATTTTTTGTTTTTTTAAGTTTTCCAGATCATAGTTTTCTAAAAAGGTAATAAGCTTTTTTTTGTCTTCAATATTTCTTACTCGTGCAATGGTAATGTGTCCCATGAAGCGGTGTTCTTTTGGAAATAACTCTTGAAGTGCATCATCAATTTCTTTTTGGAGTTCATCAGCTCCTTCTAATTGTAGCCAGATAATTCTGATATGTTGAGGAGAAAAAATACCTATCTTGTTTATTGCAGCGTCAAATTTTTTTATTTTTATTTCCTTAAGTCTTTCTTTTACTTTTTCAACAGCCTCTTCATCAATTTCTCCGAGAAATTTTAAGGTCAGATGAAGATGTTCTTTCTCAGTGAGTTTTCCTTTGAAAAGATTTTGCTTTTGCAATGTTTCTTGTATTTTTTTTATTTCTTCAACAACCGGTTCTGGCAAATCTAGAGAAATAAAGCAGCGTGTCATGGTTCTAGGAGTTTTTTGAGTTTATTCACTTCTTGGATATCCAAGTCATATTTTTTCTGGCTAAAAACTCCTTTGAAGCTATCTCTAAAATCTTTCTTTTCAAGAAGAGCAAATAATTGTTTGAGATGTTGCTTAATAACCTCTTTTTTCCCCCTCCAGAGTAAATCTTGGATAAGATCTATATCAAGGTCTTTGCTTAATGCTGCAATATCTCTAAAATCAGTTAGTCTTCCTGCATGAATCTTTAAGACAATAAGGAATTCTCTAGAAGGTATGAAAGCATGCACTTGTTTTTCACTTCCTATAATCATTTTTTTCTGAGAGTGTTTTTTTAATTGTTCAATGCTATAAGATGCGTCAGTTGTTCTTGAACCTACACCCTCAATAAGAATATCAATACTGACAGGAAGTTGTTCTTTAGTTTCATACCGCATGAATAAAGGTGCGTACACATGATCCAAATCTTTCATAACGGTCTTAACCATCTTTTTTCTTTTCAGGATTTCTTCGCATTTTTCTAAATCTTCCTTTTTGATCACAATATCAGCGTCTACAGAAAAGCGGTATTTATACACGCTGACCGCATATCCGCCTACCAAAATAAAAAAAATGTTTTCTGCAATAAGCGCATTCAATATATCAAAGATAGTGTTTTCTCTCTGGACAAACTTTTCAATCACGGGTAACAACCTCTTTATATTTGACTTTTAATTTCTTTTGGTACATATCCTGGATCATTTCAAGTGCAGGCTGAAAGTTATAAATATATTTTTCCATGAATGAGATAGTATTTTCTAAAGGATCAACAGGAACTCCTTCGCAGAAAGAAATTTGAAAATCTTCTTCAAATACTACATGATACGAGATGCCTTGTTTATGATTGACTGGCAAATGCAATCGTTTTGCATATTCTTCAAATATTTTTTCATCTTTTTTTTTAATTTTTACAAAGATCGGATAAAAAAGTTTATTCCGTGCAATATTATAACCTCCCTTAGTCCAGACAAAGACAGCATCTGTTTGCGTAAAACAATACGAAATGCCGAGCAACGAGAGTGCTTCGTAATAAAACTGAACATCTGCAATGGTTTTGAGATAGCTGATCGTTTTTTTATAAAAAGGATTGCTTTCATGCAAGATCGTTTTCATCCTTGTCAAGGTGAATACGCCTTTTTCTGCCAAAATATGAACCCATTTGTACACCCATCCATAGCTGACCCGCATGCGTCTTGCAAGGGCATTGATAGAATCTTCCTTTCGCACAGCGAGGATAATCTTCATACAGTAGGGGTTGATTGCGTCGATATCCATAGTTATCATTATAATGATAAGTACTATATAAAGGTTTCTAAAGGGAGGTTTGAAGAATAAAAAAAGGTGGTAGTATCAAAGTGAAAATGATGCCTCCTTACAAAGAGAAGATCAGATATAAGAAAGAAAAGGGAATAAAAACTATTTGCTATACAATCCTGTCAATTGCGCTTGTGCAAGGATACGCCCTTTCATGGCTTGTTCAATATCTTTCTTTGCAGAACTTTTCTGAAGATCAAGCTTGGTATCTAAAGCATAAATCTTGAAAAGATAGTGATGTATTCCTGTACCTGTAGGAGGTCTTGGGCCATGATATGCATTCTTGCCATTACTTCCTACACCTTGTATCCCTGGAGCTGTATTCTCTGCAATTGTTTCCTGCACAGGTATATCCCACATTACCCAATGATCCCAGGTATGACCCACAACTCTCTGTGCATCAGGATCATCCATGATCAACACTAAACTTTTTGTTCCCTCAGGAATGTTTTGTATTCCTAATGGCGGACTCAGATTGTCAAAATACGCTGTGTATTTGTCTGGCATTCTTTCATTATCTTGAAATGCAGTACTGGTTATCATCAATTTTTTCATTCTATCCACCTCAGTTAATGAACTTTCCTTTAGGGGTTCTCTTTGTTGACAGGAGACCACTAAAAATAATAAGAACGAGTGTCAAGAATCTACTTAAACTTTTCTTTTTCATGGTATATAATACTTATTCTTTTTTATTTTTATCAAAACATTTAAATAAATATCTTGCTAAAAAACTGATTATGACAGAGACAAGTGAAGCCATTCAAATAGGTGAATTAGAGTTTTGGGAAATGTACAAGCCAGTTTTTTCAAAATTGAAAACACCTGCCAGACCTTACAAACTTCTCATTTTCCAACAAGAAGTGATAAATCAGGCTCTTCAATTTCTTACTAAGAGAAAATATAATCCACGACTTTTTCAAATTGCTATACGTAGTACTGCCAAGATCATGGATTTGTCTTCAGATGAAGAAAAAGAGATGGGTGCCATTCTCCATGATCTTGGAAAACGAGAGTTTCAGTACCAAGAAGCAAGCAAATATGTCCTCCTCATGCGTCAAGCTGTACAAAGATTAAAACAACAAAAAAATGAGTATGTTGAAAAGAGAGGCGGCATTAAAGAAATGGAAGAAATGTCACATCATCATTTCCAAGTAGGGTACAGAACAGGATTAGATCTTATAAAACAGGATAGTACTCAAGGGGAGTATAATCAACATGCTAACATGATGATTTACCATATGCAAGTCCCGCCCTACCGATGATGCTGCAAAAAGTCTTCATGATCTTGACCGTTTTGCAATCGGGCTTGGAGTTCTTGTTGGATTTATAGAGTTCCATCATGAAGCAATATTTAGAAAAATGTCCACTCCTGTGATAACCAAAATTTGTAAATGTCTTCTTATCTTAAAAACTATTCCAGGATTTCGAAATGAATATTTCTTGCGTATTCTTGATCGCATCTTACGAAGAGCTGAAGAGGATCATGACCGAGAACTCATTTCCTTTACTCAGGTAATAAGAAAAGCCGCAGCTTAACTTACCACATTTAATACTTGTTTGTACTTTGCATATCCTGTTTTTTCTAATTCTTGAGCAAGCGCTGCATTGCCTGATTCTACTATTTTTCCGTTCAGGAGAACATGCACTTTATCTGGTTTGATATAATCGAGTATTCTACAATAATGGGTAATCAGGAGGATTCCCATCTCTTGTGTTTTTATTTTTTGAACTCCTTCTGCAACGATTTTTAATGCGTCAACATCTAAACCAGAATCGGTTTCATCAAGGATCACTAAGGAAGGATCTAATATTGCCATTTGCAGAATTTCTGCTTTCTTTTTTTCTCCTCCTGAAAATCCAAGATTAAGGTAGCGATTGACAAAAGCTTTGTCCATGTGGAGCAATTCCATTTTTTCTTTGAGTAGTTTGTTAAAAGAGAGTACATTCATTTGTTCTTCTTTGATTGCATTTCGTGCGGTGCGTAAAAAGTTGGTGATCGTTACTCCTTCTATGGCAGAAGGGTATTGGAAGGACAAGAATACTCCTTTCTTTGCTCTTTTTTCTGGAGAAAGATTGGTAATCTCTTCTGCGTTTAAAAAAAGTTTTCCTTGTGTTATAACATATTGAGGATGACCCATGAGAGTATGTGCAAGGGTTGATTTACCGCTTCCATTAGGTCCCATGATTGCAACGATTTCCCCTGGTTTGACTTCTAGGGTAATTCCTTTTAAAATTTCTTTTCCTTCTACACTGACGTGCAGGTTTTCAATTTTTAGGTGACTGCTCATGTTTCTCTATTGCTTTGATCAATGTTTTTAAGGATAATAACGCGCATTTCATCCTTCCGGGTGAAATAAAGATTCCAAGCATTTCTAGGATTTCTTCTTTTTTCATGTTTTTTATTTCTTCCAATTTTTTTTCTATAATCTTTTCTGTTAACAGAGAGATGCTTGCTTGCGAAATAGCACAACCGGTCCCCATAAATGTTGCTCTGATTATTTTATTATTTTCTATCTGAAGATACACGGTTACATCATCTCCGCAAAGCGGGTTTAATTCTCGATGAAGAAGTGTTGCGTTAGGTAAAACTTCTTTATTCCTCGGATGTTTGTAATAATCCAAGATATTCTCTCTATACATTTGATCTTCTTGATTGACTTCTTCACTTTCTGCATTTACTTGTTCATTCATCATTTGAATATCCTCTGCGCATCTAGGATGGCTTCTTTTATTTTGTCGATATCTTCTTTGGTGTTGTACAAGTAAAATGATGCGCGTGCAGTTCCTGTTATTCCTAATTTTTTCATGAGTGGCATTGCACAATGATGTCCTCCTCTGATCATGACGCCGTGCCTGTCTAAAATAGAAGCAAGATCATGAGGGTGAATACCTTTTACTGTAAAGGACAGAATTCCTGCTTTCTTCTCAGGGCCATACATCGTAACGTCTTTGAGTGTAGAAAATACTTCTTGTGCATAGTGTATTAACTCTTGTTCATGTGCATGAATCTGTTCCATTCCTATTTTCTGCAAATAGTCAATTGCAACTTTTAACCCAACAGCTTCTGCAATAGGAGGTGTTCCTGCTTCAAACTTCCAAGGAAGCTCATTCCACGTGCTCTCTTGATAGGTAACCTCACTGATCATGTCTCCTCCATACAAAAAAGGAGGCATTTTTTCAAGCAAATCTTTTTTTCCAACAAGAACACCAATTCCTGTGGGTCCAAGCATCTTATGTCCTGAAAAGAGAAGAAAGTCACAATCAAGATCTTGTACATCTATTTTCATATGAGGAACTGATTGTGCTCCATCCACAATGCAAATTGCCTGTTGTTCATGTGCATACTTTGCAATAGTTTTTACATCATTAATTGTTCCTAAAGCGTTTGAAACATGGCAAACGCAAACAATCTTTGTTTTGGAAGATAATAATTTTTGATACGCTTTCATATCGAGCGTTCCGTCATCAAGAAGGGGAATATATTTTACTTTTGCTCCTGTGCGTTTTGCAATTTGTTGCCAAGGAACAAGGGACGAATGATGTTCCATCTCAGATAAGATAATTTCATCACCCTGTTTTAAAAAATTCATGCCATAAGCATAAGCAAGAAGGTTCATTCCTTCTGTGGTGTTCTTGGTAAAGATAACTTCTTGCCAGGATCTTGCATTGATGAATTGTGCCACAGCCTTGTGCGCATTTTCATATGCGATCGTTGCTTCTTCTCCTAGTGTATTAGGACTTCGATGTACATTGGCATTAAAAAAGAGGTAATACCTGTCCATGGCTTTTAACACGCTGCTGGGTTTTTGTGTTGTCGCAGCATTATCTACATACACTAACCTTTTTCCATTGATTTTTCTCTGTAAAATAGGAAAATCTTGTTTTATTTTTTCAACATTCAGTTGTTGTAAGGTAAGGCTCATGATAATCTCTCTTTGATACGTTGTTGTACTTCTTCATCTTCACTGTCTGCAAAAAATCCTTCCACGATGAGTTTTTTCGCTTCTTGCTCTGTTAATCCTCTGCTCATCAAGTAAAAAAGTGATTCTTGATCAATATGACCTACACTAGCTGCATGGGAACATTTTACTTCATCATGATGAATAATAAGGTCAGGAATAGCATTTGATTCTGCTTCATCTGATAAGAGCAAAGTAGATTCTTTTTGTGATCCTTCTGAGTAAGGAGCTTGAGGAGTAATTTCAATAAGACCATGGGAAATGGCTTTTGCATGATGATCAAGGCATCCTTTGGCAGTAATAAGGGAATGGGTATGGGGAGCTTGATGATGTGCAATACTGTGCATATCAAACATTTGTTGTTGAACACCAAAAAAAAGGCTGTCTATATTAGTGTGCGCATGCTCTCCTTGGAGATCAGAAATGATTGTGCTCTTCACATGATCTCCACCTAAGACAATCTCTTTCCAGGTAACCGTAGCATTTTCTTTCACGATCGCTTTTTTTGTCGTGAGATGTACACCTTTTTCTAGCATTTGTAAGGTCGTATAGTGTACTTGACTAAAGGGTTCTGCAATGATTTCTACTTTACTTGTTCTTGTTCCTTCACCCTTTATTCTTTCCGTGATGTGCAGGGTAGTATGTTCTTTTACAAAAATAAGGAGGTGGTGAGCTATACATTCTTCAACAATAAAAGAAAGATCAAGCTTTGCATCTTTTTCATTCATGATAACCATAATATCGCAAAATGCATAATGGTAAGCATCAATTTTATTTTGCAAGGGGAGAAGTGTTCCTAGGGTATCTTTTATTTTGTTCATGAGCACTTCGTCTTTAATTTCTTCCAGGGAAAAAAATTTTACATCTGAGGAAAGGGAGAATTGGGGAGCTCTTTTTTTTAATATTAATTTTTCAAAATCAAGGTCAAGACGAGCAAAAACTCCTAATCCATACTTGAAGAGAGGCATTTCTTTTTTTTCAAATGCGTCTAGTGCTTGTTTTCTTTTTTCCATAAGAAAAGAGGGATCACTAGGGAAAAGTTTGCGGAGTGTTTCCTCATTTGGTTTCATTATCGTTATTGCTTGCATCGTTATCCTAGGGCATTGGTCATTTCTAATTCAATGAGCTTATTCATTTCCACAGCATATTCAAGAGGAAGCTCTTTGATGACAGGCTCTATAAATCCAGAAACAATAAGAGAAATTGCCTGTTCTTCTGTTAATCCTCTTGACATCAGATAAAATAAGTCTTGTTGTGAGATCTTTCCTACTTTTGCTTCGTGAGCAATATGCACATTTTTTTCATTGACTTTGAGTACGGGAAAGGTATTGCTTTGTGATTGCGCATCCATCATAAGGCCATCACAGTTCACAGAGACTTTTGCGTTTTTTGCTCCTTTGTTGACTACCACAATTCCCCGATAGGAGCAAATGCCTCCTTCTTTGCTGATAGATTTTGAATTGATCTTACATGAGGTATTTTCTCCGATCAAAATGACTTTGCTTCCTGTGTCCTGGTGTTGTCCTTTTCCTGCATAGGCAATGCCTAAGTGATCTGCTCTGCTGTTTTTCCCGACGAGGATAGAGGAAGGATAGAGCATCGTAACGCTGCTTCCCATATTGCCTCCTATCCATTCGATAATTCCGTTTTCTTCTACAATTGCTCTTTTGGTGTTTAAGTTGTAGGTGTTTTTGCTCCAGTTTTCTACTGAGCTGTATCTCATTCTCGCATTTTTGTGAATGAAGAGTTCAACACAGCCTGCGTGCAATGAATTTTCAGTATACACGGGGGAAGAACATCCTTCTATGTAGGAGATTTCGCTTCCTTCATCTGCGATAATTAAGGTGTGTTCGAATTGTCCTCCTCGTTTTGCGTTCATTCTGAAGTATGCTTGCAAAGGAGTTTTGACTTTGACGTTTTTGGGAATATAAATAAAAGTTCCTCCGCTCCAGACTGCTGCGTGGAGCATGATGAGTTTATGATCATGGATGGGGATGCATCTTTTCATGAAATATTTTTGTACGATTTCAGGATAGTGTTGTACTGCTTCGTCCATGTCTATGAAGATGACTCCTTGTTCTTGTAATTCTTTTTGTAAACTGTGGTATACGACTTCAGAATCGTATTGTGCTCCTACTCCTGAGAGGTATTTTTGTTCTGCTTCGGGAATTCCTAATTTGTCAAAGGTTTTTTTGATGTTTTCTGGAACGTCTTCCCATTTTGTTGCGTTTTTTTCTGCTTTGGGTTGTGAGAAGTATGTTATTTTGTTGAAGTCTATATTTTTGAGACTTGGTCCCCATTGGGGTGTTGGTGTTTTGAGAAATAATGCTAATGCTTTGAGTCTGATGTTGAGCATCCATTCTGGTTCGTTTTTGCTTTTTGAGATTAATTGTACTACTTCTTCATTGATGCCTGTTTCGTGGGTGTACGCAGTTGTTCCTTCGTCTGCTTCGTCTAAGTATGATCTGTTGATGACGGGTAGTGTTTCAGTGGGTGTCATGGTGTTTGTCTTTTTTTTTATTTTTTGTAATTTTTATTCGTCTATTTTTATAATTATTTTTCAATATTTTTTTTATCTTATTTTTCTATTCTTTGAAGGTCATCACGGAAGATCTGCTGTTCAATTTCATTTTTCTTTTGTCTTTTTTCGGTCACCGTCTTCAAAATTCTTCCTTGTTTTGTACCGGAAGCTGTCTCCCCGTAAGGGACAACCCCCGACAACGCTTGCAATGTTTTTTGTTGATTGAATTTTGACCTGAGGACGATGACCTTCTTGATGTTAATCACAATATCTCTTCTGATTCTGAGGATGGTAATCTGAGTTTATTTTACATGCACTAATTGTTGTGTGTTCATTAAGGTAGGTAAGTCAAAGCACATTCTGCATGATTCATCTTTGTGTTCGCTTACTTGTAAGCAGATTTTGCAGGTTGTTTTTTCTTCTCTGATAATGGTGATGATGCGGTTGCCTGCTTCTTTGAAGCTTGCTCCAGCTATGAGTAAGGGTGTTTCTTTTGCTATGGCTGCCTTGATGTAATCTGAAAATTGTACTTCTGTTGCTCTTTTATCTGAGAGATATTGACTTACTGCTGCTTCTGAAACAAAAAGGAGTTGCGCAATTTTTTTTTGTTCTACTCCTCGTTTTTTCATTTGGTAGGCAAACTCTCTGCGCATTGCTGGGATAATATAGTGGACTTCTACCTCTTGTGGAAAGATCAGTTTGTGCATACTTAACAATAGTTAAGCGTAGTATATATAGTTTATGGTGTCTTCCTTATTTTTTACAATATAGAAAATAATATAAACTTATCTTTAAATAACCATACCATTAGAACGCTAGTATGAAATACAAGTCCTTAGTATCAAGAGTTTGTGCAAGAGATGGTCTTTTTTTAGTAGCGCTTGCTACAATTTTAATAGCATATTCTGTTCGCGAAACAGCAAATGCTACAAAAATAGAACAACTCCAAAAAGCATTTGCAGAAGAGAAAGCAGAACTAAACGAGGTATCAGCTCAGGCGCAAGATAGGTTATGGAGAGAACAAGATGGTTTTGATGTTCGTAATGCATTAAGAAGAATGTACGGTACACTAGAAGAAGGATTGGTATATGAACTTCCGAGCCATTGGAGAGTATCTGGCGAGGTCGCAGTTGTTCAGAAAGATGGAACCCTGGAAGTAAGACGATATCTTCCTATAGAAATTGGTCGTATGCAAACAGAAATGGAAGCTGCTTCTGTAAAAGGTGAACCAGTTGATAAAGTGACAGAAGCAGTACATAGAAGAATGATGAAAGCGGACCAATTATACAGTTCACCTAGTATTCCTAATCCTAAACTTCCAGGACGATAAATCTTTTTAAAATATCCCTTCTATTTTTTTTCTTATACCCTTTGGGTATTTTTTAAGATAGTGTTTCAATTTATTCTTATTTATTTTTTCCTTAAAATTTGCAAGAACTTCCTTACTCATATTTTCTTTGAAAAAAATCATATCTATAAATGTTTTTTCTATGTCAGAATAAGGAATAGCTACATTATCATGATGCTGATAGGTTATGCCAAAAAAATACTTTTTGTCAATCTTTCTTAAAAGAATATTAGAATCCATACATGATCGTATCCCCGTACGCACATTTTTCGTCGTGATAATAATAGGGATTGTTTCTTGTTCCCAGATGCCATGAAAACTCAGAGCGTCTTGCAACCCAAAATATGCTGGCTGAAAGCAAAGTACTGCTAACGTAATGTCATCCGTATTCGTATAATACCCTTTTGTTATTCTCTGAATAGCACCTTTTTTTAATAGATGGTATACTATTAATTTGGTATACCCTTTTATTTTTTTTTTATGTTGTACAATTCTTTCAAGAGAGCTGTAACTCACTAACGGGCTTTTCTTAAAGAGCACTTTGATATCGCTTGCGTATTTAGTTTTTCCCATATTTTTCCCTGATGTATTCGATCATTTTGGTTGTTTCAGGCGCAATACCTTCCAAAATGAGAATTTTTAAATCTTTTTCATCTACCGGATTTTGAAAAGTATATAGAAGCTCATAAAGGGATTTTTTTATTTTTTCAAAATCATGAACATATCGCAATAAAAAAAAGACATCATAAAGATCTCTTATTTTTCTTCTATTTTGGTATGCAGAGACTTTTTCGATGATAAGTTCTTCTGCAGTGAGGGCATATACGGTTATAAAGTTTCCTTCGATCGTTTCATAGTCTTGCAATGTTCCTGAAACATTTTTAAAAACAGCTTCTAGTCTGAGTGAAGTTCTGTTAAAGAGTAATCTGGAATAAAGGCTTTTTTCACCCATTTTTTTCTTTTCAAGCATAAACCCTTTTTTCTTGAGATGTTCAAATAATACATCTATTTTGGTGTTTTCTTTGGGAAGGTAAACATCAATATCTTCTGAAAATCTTTTTCCCTGATAGCATCTCCAAATGCAGGTTCCTCCGTGAAAAACTGCATGATCAAATACCTCATACAGAGTTTGTATGATCATATCTTGAGCCTTCGCTATTTCTTTATGGCTTGCCTTCTTGAGCCGGAGTAAGAGGGGTATCATAGGAATTTACCAAGGTTATACATATATATAACTTTCGTAGTTTATAAAGTTTGTGGTCGTATGGGCGGTGTCACAGAATAGCCTTTTTATCAGAGAACTACTACGTTCCTCAAAATTTATATAGGGGGACTTATCTGCTCATACTATGAAAATCAATGAAAATGTTTCTTCAATCACTTCAGCAGTGAGAAAGATGGCTGGACTAGCAGAAGGAAGAAAAAACTGTCTGAGATCTGATCTCGGAACACCGGATCTTCCAACGCCTAAACATATTATTGAAGCTACAAAAAAAGCGCTTGATAAGGGAGATACGCAATACCCTGCTTTTCTTGGAATACCTCCGCTCAGAGATGCTATCGCAAAATACGAATCCAAAAAAGGTGTTGCCTTTGAACGAAATAACGTTATTGTTACTCAAGGTGGAGAACACGCCATATTCCTCGCATTGACAGGAATGTTAAAACCAGGAGAAACCGTGTACATGATCAAACCACACTGGGAAAATTACAACAGTATTCCTTTAACCCTTTGGGCAAAAAAAGAAACTATCAGTATCCAAGATATGCTTGCAAAAAAACCAGAAAAAAGTGTAAAAGTCATTTTGATAAACTCCCCCAATAACCCGAGCGGGGTAATCTATGACAAAAAAATCTTACAAAAAGTTGCAGAGTATGCTAAGCAACATGATTTGTTTATCATCAGTGATGAGGTTTATGATCAGATTTATTTTGAAGAAAAACCGTATAGCATTGTAAATTATGCACCTGAGCGAACATTTATTGTCAATGCAGTGTCTAAAACCTATTCCATGACAGGATATAGAATAGGTTGGTTATGTGGGCCAAAGGAATTTATAGGGAGTATTGGATGGGCAATACGCTCAACACTGAGCTGTTGCAATTCTTTTGCACAAGAAGGAGCATTAGCAGCATTAACAGGAAATCAATCCTGTGTAAAAGAGATGGTTGCAGAATACAAAAAAAGAAGAGACCTTATGATGAAACGCATTAACCAATTAGGATGGGAATGCAAAACACCCCAAGGAGCATTATACTGCTATCCCAATATTAAACAAGACTCTTGGCCTTTTGCCCTAGAACTCTTAGAAAAAGCAAACATTAGCATTGTACCTGGAGAACCTTTTGGAGACAAAACTCATATCAGATTTTGTTATGCATCAATGAGTCTTTCTGAAATCGATGAATGCTTTGACAGAATAGAAAAATTTCTGAAAGAAAGAAAAAAATAAGATTAGTCTAAATGTTTTGTGCAATTAAAAAGGCGCATAACATGGTTTTTATCTTCTTTTATCTCTAAAACAGAAACCGAGGCATTTAATGTCCCATATTTGATATACTCTTCCCTTGTAAAAGGTTTGTTAAATAAAGAAAGGATAAATAAAGAAAAAATAGCGCCATGACTTACTAAAAGAACAGTTTGTTTTTATTTTTTTTCCATATTTCATGAAAGAAACGAAGTGCTCTTTCTTGTGTTTCTTGGATTGATTCTCCACCTGCTTTAAATGTTAAAAAATCTTTTCCTTCAAGTATCCTCTTATTTTCTAGATGCGGTTTCCCTTCCATAAGTCCATGATGTTTTTCTCGTAATGCTTTTGTTACAATTAGTTTTACTTTTTTGTGAAATGTCATGATTTCATCAGCAGTTTCTTTTGCTCTTTTCAAATCGCTCGTATAAGCTATGTCAAATTTTTCTTTTTTCAAACGCAATGCAAGCTTCTTTGCTTGAATTTTTCCTTGCTTATTCAAGCTTTCATTAACACCTTGGCCCTGGGAAATACCTTGTTTATTTGCATTTGTTTCGCCATGTCGAACAAAGAGGATCTTCATGCTTCCATGAACAAATTGTTCTTCAAAAACTTTTCTAAAAAAGAGGGTATATCCCCAACAATTATATCTTTTCTTCACCTTATAAGAGAAGATAGAGGTAAGTCTAAAAGGAGGGTGGGAAAATGAAAGCTATAACGGAAAGTGTGCTGAAAGAAAGAGGGAAGAGAAAGAGTTATGTGCTTCTCCACGTGACAAGCAAACCCCACGGAGGGCATTTATCCGGTTCTAAAGACATTTCTATCAGTGATCTCAGGAAAAAAGCAAAGCAGCTCTTTCCCAACAAAGAAAAAGAGATCATTGTGTATAGTGATGATGAACGTCAAGCCGAAGATGCAGTCAGACAATTAGAGTCTCTTGGTTATAAGAACGTTATCGAATTTGAGTCAGGCATGGAAGGGTGGAAAGCTTTAGCTACTCATCATACTTAAATAGTTAGGCACAAGGAAAAAATATATCGTTCGTTTATTTTTATTATTTTTTACAAATACACAAACAAAAATTCTAAATAAACTAAGAATATAGACGATAAAAAGAGTATTATAAAAAATACATGAAAAAGAAGGTCATAGAAAAATAATTGAAAAAAATATAAAAATAACTAAAAATTTGAAAAGTTAGGCACAAGATTTTATTTGCGTAGCCTTTTAAAGAAAAGTTCATCTCTTTCTTTCATTTTTTGTTCGAGATAATCAACCAGAATAGTATTTTTCATGGTCTTCAGATCTAGGGGAAGCGCAAGATCAAGAGGAGTACTTTCTTCGCTTCTCAAAATTTCGCTTTCTTTTCCCATTTGCAGTTTTAATTTCGGTTTAAGGTTTTCCATTTTTTATCACTTTAATTTTGCTTTAACAGCTTTTTCTGAAATGATCGTTGAGTTTCCAGTGGCATCTTCTATGATCATTCTGAGTTTTTCTTGTCCCCACAGTGTTTTTTGTATTTTTTTGAGCATGTTTTTTATTTTTTTCTTGTTCTCAAGATCTTCTTCTTGGTCACGGGTACTTTCAAGCATGCGTTTTACTCTATTAATGACACCTTCTACATTGGTTACATATCCATTGCTTGACGGTCCTGATTCAATGGTCATAATGTGGGGGATTTTAACCGTAGCTTCTGCGCTTTTTACTACTCTGATTTTGAGGTCATCTTCTTTTTCTATGTCAAGAGTCCATCTGCAGGGCTCATGTTGTTCTGCAGCTTCCACATCTGCTTTGTGGTATTTGCATTGCTCACAGGTCATAGAAAAGAGATACACTTTTCCAAAAAAAGCGATTTCTGTTTCTGATTCTGTAAGGGTTAATGATTTCTCCTTACACATAGGACATTCTTGTCCTTGGAGTACATCTATGGCAGGTTGGCTCATAAATTCTTTTGATGAGCAGCTATTTATAAAACTTTATGAAATTATTCCTGCACTTCTTGGATTACTTTGGAAGAACGGTAAATTTGTGCAAAGGCAGGCGTTACGACAACGTAGTCTTCGCCAAATCCTGCAATTTCGCCTTCAATAGCATCACAGGTCTTTTTGAGCTTGTTCACTGCTCTTTTGAGTTCTACGATATCCCTTTCTTTTAAGGGTTTGATATTGACTAATGCAATGGTATAGCCTTCACGTAAAACATCGAGAATAGGTTTGATATCTTCAAAGTCTTCCAGAACAAAAGGTCTTACGATAATCTTGGATTTACTATCTTGAAGGTCAGTGTCTATTTCTACATACCCTCCTTCAGATTCTGATCCTTCTTCGTCGTCATACGCTTTGGCTGCTGATGCAGTATTGAACTTGTTTTTGAGTGATGAAAAAATTCCCATGGTGCTCTTCCTCCCTGTCTTGGTTCACTATGTTATCTTTTTTATCGTGTGCTCTACATCTATATAAATGTTCTGATTCAAGAATCCGCCTTTATGATCTCTCTTTGCTTTTTGGTGTTCTTTTTCCTGTGGAAAAGTTAGGCACAAGGAAAATATTCCATTCGTTTATTCTTATTTTTTTTATAAAAAATCACAAACAAAAATTCAAAAATAGACCAGTATTATTGTCTATAAAAAAATATTTATAAAAAATAGATATAAAATAAGAAAAAGAAAGAACTAAAAAATACCTAA
>JAGVYP010000040.1:24466-26236 GCA_018303205.1 Candidatus Woesearchaeota archaeon | reverse complement strand
AGCTGAGAAATGAGATCAAAAACAGAGTTTGGATTTTCTCTTAGACCATGTAGAACATGAGCAAAATTATCTGGAGAAACTAAAAAATCTAAACCAAAAAAAGCAGTACCGTACGTTTCATTTTTTCTATTTGTTCTTTTATCAACAGAAAAACCTTGTTCCCGTGCAAATTTTCCAGGTATTCCTGCTATAGATATGACTGGCAACATGCCATAAGACGGGATGAACATTCTGAGCCATGCTGCAAAAGGTCGTGAATCATAATGATGCCCTTCTACAAGTATCAAGTTTTTTTCTTCTCCGGCATCCCAAGATGGCCCCCAAAGATGCTCACGAGAATGACTTCCAAGATATGCGCTAGTAGTAGAATCAAAATCTAAAAAATCACGAAACCCTTGTTTCCCAATTTCTTTTGCAAGACTCACGGTTGGCTTAAAAGAACCAGAGTAACCGCATCTTGACAAAAGATCTACAACCGTGTTCAATGCCATATTAGACTTATAAGGAAGGAAATATTTAAAGATTCACTATAAAAAGAGTCGCTTTCTCACTCTAAATCTTTATAAACAACACTTGCTTTCTCCTTTTTCAGGTGATCAGTTATGCAGTTACGACTCAGAGTTAAAAACAAAGATGGTATTGTCAGGATTGAAAACGCAACGAAAATACAAGAAGTCATGATCAATGAAGATCTTCTTCATCCCGAACAAGAAAGTATTGCTATTGGTTTTAGAAATCAAGATTCTTCAGGCATTATTGAGTTTACGATAGAAGAGTTTGAGAATTTCTATAAAGCGGTAAAAAGCAAAATTCATTTGATTAAGAATCATGAGATTTTCGGTACAAGTGGAGCATACATGTACGAGAAGCAAAAACCAAATAAATAACTCAGTTAAACAATTCTGGATTATCCGTCATCACACCATCAATGCCCCAAGCTTCAAGTTTGCGTAACAATCTCTTTGTATTTACAGGCCATGTCCAAACAGACATGCCTTGCTTGTGCGCTCGTACGATATGATATTTTCTTAATCCCAAAGTGTGAATAATAACGACATTAGCGTGGTACTTCAATGCTTTCGTGACTATAAATTCTCCATGATTTGCAAGCAAGCCCAATGTCAGATGCACATTTTGTTTTTTCACTTCATGAAGAAGATGCGGATAATATGAAGAAATAATTACTGATTCTTCTTTCTTATATTTTTCTATAACCCTTAAGGTTTCAGTAACAACATCTTCTTTTAATTCTAAATCAAATAATACTTTTTTTCCTTTAAAATGCTCAAAGAGTTCTTCCAAAGAAATAAAGGTCATCTCTTTTGTTGAGCATTGTTTCCATTCTCTCAAAGTCATCTCTGCAAGTTTTCTCGGATCTTTACAAAGACGCTGTAATGTCGCATCATGGAAAATGACAGGCACCTTATCTTTGGTTAATCTAATATCGGTTTCAAAAATATGCACCCCTTTTTGGCATACTGCCTCAAAGGCTTCAAGGGTATTTTCTGTATAAGAGGGGCAATTTGCCCGATGGGACATCCTCAAATAAGTCATGCTTACTTTTTTTAGGGTGTCAAAATTTATAAGCTTATGGGACTCCTTGTATGCCTTCTCCCTAAATTTCTTGAGTACCCCCTATGCTCTTGACATAACATTTTTAAAGCAAAGCAATTCTAACCAAGAGAAAACGAAAAAAACAGGTAAAAAGGGAGCATCATGAAGGAAGTAGAAGACATTTTAGCTGCAGAAAAAGAAGCTGCACTTCTTCTT
>JAGVYP010000040.1:0-24429 GCA_018303205.1 Candidatus Woesearchaeota archaeon | reverse complement strand
ATACCTGGAGCAATGAGCAAATTGCCAAGAAAAAAGCAGAGCTCGAAAAAGAAAGAAAAGTAATCCTTGAAAAAGCAAAACAAGATGCTCTCAAACAAGAAAAAAAGGCAAAAAACAACCAAGAAAAAGCACTCCAAAAACTCTTGAAAGCCTTTGAGGAAAAGATCCTATGATGCATCCCGAACGTATGACAACCCTTTCTCTCCTGGTCCCCAAAAAATATGGAAAGAAAGTCATCCAAAAACTCCATGACATGCAGATTTATCACATTCAAAACCATCAAAAAGGAACTTTGGATATCGGCACCCCTTTTCCTGAAGCACAAGAAATTGCTGGCGCTTTGATAAAATCAAAAAGTGTCTGCGCATCATTAGGGGAAGGAGAAACAAAAAAACAATCCCTTCAAGATCTGTCCCATCAAGAAATCATAAGCAAAGTAGAAGAACTTGCAACTTCCTTTTCACACATCCAAAATGCAGAACGTGAACTCCAAGAAGCACTTGCACACGCACAAGAACAACAAAAACTCAACGTCATTCTCACTTCTCTAGACGTTCAACCTGAACTTTTGCAAAAAGAAAGCAAACACCTTTCCCACTTTTTTGGATATACTCAACAACCTATCGAAGAACCCCTCAAAAAAGATAAAATAAGATATGCTCTCAAAGAATTTGTAACCAAAGAAAAAAAAGGAATCCTTCTCTTTGTACCCCAAGAAGAAAAAGAAAAAGTACAAGAAATTCTTTCCCAAACACACTACGAAGAATACCCTTTTGTCGCACTCAAAAAAACAAAATCACTAGAAGAACTTCAAAAACAACATCAGCAAGTCTTAAAACAAAAAGAAACCTTTCAAAACCAACATGGGTCTTTCTTACAAGCAGCAAAAGAGCACTTACAAAAACTTTTTCGGAACATCAGCCTACACGCTTCTGATCCAAGGATGGGTTCCTACCAAAAAAGTAAGAAAAGTATGCGCAGAACTCCATGATCTTACCAAAGGAAACCTCTTTATCGAAGAAAAAGCAGCAACAGAAAAAGAAATTCCCATCCTTCTAGAAAATAAAAAAATATGGAAGCCCTTTGAATTTTTCCTGGAACTCTTTTCCTTACCCAACTATAAAGAACTTGATCCTACCTTCTTGCTTTTCTTAACCTTTCCCATCTTTTTTGGTATCATGCTCGGAGATGTAGGCTATGGCCTTGTGACCCTCTTCTTTTTCTTATTCCTCAGAAAAAAAATTCCGTCGCTCAAACCCCTTCTCACGGTAATGATTTATTCCTCTCTTATCACTATCCTTTTTGGAGCACTCTACGGAGAATACTTTGGATTTGAGCACCTCGGAGAAGAAAAAGGTCAAGCACTCTGTGCAGCAACAGGAATTTGTCTTCCTCGTATCATGGAAGTTGCAGAACACGGTGAGCTTGCTGTAGAATACATTTATGACTTTCCAAGAGCACTGAACCGTCTTCACGGTCATATCAATGTCCTTGGTACGGAACTGCTTTCCGTGCTTTTCATAGGAGCACTTCTTGGTGTCCTTCATGTTAACTTAGGATTATTACTCGGATTTTATAACACCTGGAAAGCACATGGGTTTAAACACGCTCTTCTTGAAAAAGGAAGTTGGTGGGTCTTACAGCTTGGTATTGTTCTTCTCGTACTAGGATATCTTCAAATAGGATTCCAACCTTGGGTAGGAGGGATTATCATGATCCTCGCAGCAGTTATGCTCTACCTAGGAGAAGGAATCACAGGAATTATAGAATTACCTAGCATTTTTTCAAATATGCTTTCCTATATGCGTCTTGGAGCAGTAGGCTTAGCGTCAGTAGGCTTAGCAGTTGTTATCAATGAAAATTTAACCATGCCCCTGATTGAACAAGGAGGAATCTTTGTCCTGCTCGGAATCCTCATCTTTGTCATAGGGCATATCATCAATATAGCTCTCGGAGTCATAGGACCCTTTTTACATTCCTTAAGGTTACATTACGTAGAATTTTTTACGAAGTTCTACAAAGGAGGGGGTATTGCCTTCCAACCCTTTGGAAAGAAAATATAACTGCTAGACAAATAAAAAAAATATAAAAAAAGAAAAGAATGATAAAAATAAAAAAATAGGAAAAATAAAAAAAATAACACGGAGGAAAAAACATGGTAGCTGAAATGGGAACAGGACTCATTGCAATTGGTGCAGGTCTTGCAGTAGGATTAAGTGCATTAGGCGCAGGCCTTGCAGAAAAAGAAATCGGAGCAGCAGCAATAGGAGCAATGGCTGAAAAAGAAACATTGTTCGGAAAAGGATTAATCTTAACCGTTATTCCTGAAACATTGGTCATCTTTGGTCTTGTGATTGCAATCCTGATCATAGGAATGGCATAAGTGGCATACTATGAGCTTAGAAGCAGTTAAGAAGGAAATCCTTGCATCAGTAAGAGAGCAAGCTGAACAGCGCAAAAAAGAAACAGCGCAACAAGCAAAAGAGATCCTTGCAAAAGCAGACGAAGAAATCAAGCAACAAGAAGAAGAAACAAGACAAAAAACAAAAGTTCTTCTTGCTGCAATGGAACAACAAGAATCTTCTTTAGCACGATCAGAAGCAAAAAGAATCCTTCTTGATATGCAGAAAGCAGTTTTAGACGAACTTATGGAACAACTGAAAGAAATCTTGTCAAAGCTGCCTCAGAAGAAACGTGATGAATACTGCACACGATTGCTCAAAAAAGCACAAGCACAACTAAGTGTCAAATGGGCTTATACTTCCAAACAAGACAAAAAAGCAATCAGTGATAAGACCATCACTCATGAAGAAATGAACATCCAAGGCGGTCTTATTGCAGAAAATAAAGAAAAAACAGTTCGCATCGACTATAGTTTTGAAACACTTTTAGAAGAATTACAAAAAGACGCATTACCAAAAATCGCTAAAGAACTCTTATCCTAACCATGACACAAACCTATCCCTACACGTATGCACGCATGAGCGTCATGAAAAGCAGACTCTTTACTAAAGAAACCTATCACAAACTTTTGAAGATGGATGTGAACAGCATTGCTAACTTTCTAGGAGAAACTGAGTATAAGCCTGCAATAGACGCCTTAGGAGCTCAATGGAGTGGAATTACACTTCTTGAAAAAGCACTTGGATTACACTTGGCGCAAATCATTGAAAAAATCCAAAAGATCAGCCCAGGAACACTCCATGCAATGCTCGAAGTCTATAGCAAACGATGGGATTACGAAAATATCAAAACACTCTTGCGAGGCAGAACAACGCAAACACCCACAGAAGAAATCAAACACTTACTCACACTTGCAGGAACCTGGAATACAGAAAAAAGAACGTTCCTCCTTAAACAAGAAACACCTGAAGCAGTATTAGACGCTACAGGACATGGCGACCTCAAAAAATATCTCACCACAAAAGACACGCCAGCGTGTGAAAACGCCTTAGACGAGCAATACTACGAAGAAGTACTCTCTTTTGCAAAAAAAGAAGGATTCCTCACTTTCTATTCTATCATGCGTCATGAGATAGACATGATCAACCTTCTTTCCCTCTTGCACAAGAAAATTCAAGGAACTACTTCCTCTTTCTTTATCACAGGAGGACACTTCTCCTTGCGAACATTGCAGCAACTTTCTCAGGATTCACTTCCCTCTATCCTAGATGCACTACAAAAAAAAGGATGGCTAGACCAACATATCAACACCCTTCGAGACATTGAAATTGCATTGATTCACGCATACTTACAAAAAACAAAAAGGCTCATCCATACCAAACCTCTCAAAGCTGATATTATCTTTGGCTACTTATTTGCAAAAGAGATAGAAATCAAAAATGTACAAATGATCATGAAAGGAAAATCATTACACATCAAGGAGGATATTCTCGAGGTCGCACTAGCCTAAAATCCACGAGAATTATAAAGATACTATGGCCGAAATTGCAGTTGTGGGAACAAGCTCATTCATTGTCGGATTTCAATTAGCAGGCGTGCGCAAAATATTTGAAGTACACAACAACGCTCAAGAAGCATTGCACCATGCACAAAACGACAAAGACACTTCCCTCATTATCACAGATGAAGAAACCATGCAGCAACTTGATGAGCATACACGTGAAATGCTTGAAGCAAGTGTAAATCCTGTCTGCATTGTTCTTTCAGAAAAAGGAGAAGAACAAGACACGCTTAGAAAACTGATCATACGATCAGTCGGCGTAGACTTATTGGGTGATGATCATGGAAAAGAAAACTGAACAAGAAAAAACAACATCCCGAACAGGAAAAGGAGTACTCTGTCGCATTGCAGGCCCTGTTGTCTTTGCAAAAGGACTTCCTGCAAGAATGTATGACGTCGTAAGAGTAGGAAAAGAAAAACTTATGGGAGAAGTTATTCAGATCAGAGAAGAAGAACTGGTCATTCAAGTCTATGAAGACACTTCAGGAATACAACCGGGAGAACCTGTTGAAAACACGGGAAAAACCCTGTCTGTTGAACTCGGACCCGGGCTACTCACCAGTATTTATGACGGTATCCAAAGACCCTTACCTTCACTTCAAAAACAGATGGGAGACTTTATCTTACGAGGAGCAGAAGCTCCAGGATTAGATCCAAAAAAGAAATGGGCATTCAAACCTCTTAAAAAGAAAGGAGACAAAGTCAAAGAAGGAGAATTTCTTGGAGACGTAGAAGAAACTCCAGGGTTTAAACATAAGATCATGGTGCCAGTAGGCATGGAAGGAACCATCACAGAAATAAACAGTGGTTCTTTCACCGTAGATGAACCTGTTGTTATTCTCGATAAGAATAAAGAAATAACGATGAAACAATACTGGCCAGTGCGAAAACCCAGAAAAGTTACAAAAAAATTAGCACCCTACAGGCCATTAGTCACAGGACAAAGAGTCTTCGATGTATTCTTTCCCGTAGCAAAAGGAGGAGCTGCAGCAATTCCAGGACCTTTCGGAGCAGGAAAAACAGTTTCCCAGCAACAACTTGCAAAATGGAGCGATGCAGATATCATCGTTTACATTGGTTGCGGAGAGCGAGGAAATGAAATGACAGAAGTATTAACAGAATTTCCTCACTTACAAGATCCCAAAACAGGAAAGCCTTTAATGAACAGAACGGTACTTATCGCAAATACTTCTAACATGCCAGTTGCTGCTCGTGAAGCAAGCGTGTACACAGGAGTTACCATCGCAGAATATTTCAGAGATATGGGATACCATGTTGCACTCATGGCAGACTCTACATCACGATGGGCAGAAGCAATGAGGGAAATTTCTTCTCGTTTGGAAGAAATGCCAGGAGAAGAAGGATATCCTGCTTATCTTGCTACACGACTTGCAGAATTTTATGAAAGAGCTGCAATTGTTACACCTTTAGGAACAACGCAAGAAGGATCTGTTACCATTATTGGAGCTGTCAGTCCTCCGGGAGGAGATTTTTCAGAACCTGTAACTCAAAATACTCTGAGGGTGACCAAAACCTTCTGGGCATTGGATGCAAAATTAGCACAGCGCAGGCACTTCCCCAGCATCAACTGGCTTACTTCGTATTCTCTGTATTTAGATACACTCGAAACCTGGTATGCAAAAGAAGTGAGTGCAGATTGGAGACAACTTATTGACATCATGATGAGCATTCTCCAAGAAGAAGAAAAACTCATGGAAATTGTACAGCTCGTAGGAAGCGATGCATTACCTGAAAGACAGCAGGTAACCCTTGAAGTTGCGCGTCTGATAAGAGAGTTTATCCTGCAGCAAAACGCGTTCCATGAAGTAGATACCTATTGTTCTCTCAAAAAGTCTTATGCACTCATGACAACGATCTTACATTTTAATACGCTTGCAAAAGCTGCTCTTGACAATGGTGTTCGAGCAAAAAAAATTCTTGAGACCAAAAGCAGAAATGCTATTGCAAAAGCAAAGTTTGAACAAGACTATGAAAAATTGTTGAAACAAGTAAAAAAAGAAATGGATGAAGAATTTAATGGACTCTAAGTCCTGATAGGTGATCTTTATGAAGGAATACAAAACCATAACCAAAATTGCAGGACCACTCGTGTTTGTTGCAAAGACAGAACCTGTGGGGTATGCTGAACTTGTTCGCATCGCGCTTCCCACAGGAGAAATCAAGAACGGTCAGGTGCTTGATACGAGTGAAGACTTAGTGGTTGTTCAAGTTTTTGAAGGCACTGCAGGCATTGACAAAGAAACACGAGTAAAATTTCTAGGAGAAACCATCAAGTTGCCTGTAAGCGAAAACATGCTGGGAAGAATCCTCAGTGGAGCAGGAAAACCCATTGACAAGGGACCTGAAATTATTCCTGAACAAAAAATGGACATCATTGGAAATGCTATCAATCCTTTTGCACGAGCAAGTCCTTCTTCTTTTTTTCAAACAGGAATAAGTACTATTGACGGTATGAACACGCTTGTTCGGGGACAAAAACTTCCCATCTTTTCAGGAAGCGGATTACCCCATAATGAAATTGCGTTACAGATTGCACGACAAGCAAAAGTCCTCGGAGAAGGAGCAGAGTTCGTTGTTGTTTTTGCAGCAATGGGTATTACCAATGAAGAAGCGCAATACTTCATGAGAGACTTTGAACGCACAGGAGCATTGGAACGAGCAGTCGTGTTTTTGAATCTCGCAGATGACCCTGCTGTTGAACGTCTTGTTACACCAAGAATGGCATTAACTGCTGCAGAATACTTTGCTTACGAAAAAGAAAAACACGTGCTTGTGATTTTGACAGACATGACTAACTATTGTGAGAGTTTGAGGGAGATAGGAGCTGCGCGAGAAGAAGTTCCCGGAAGAAGAGGATACCCAGGATACATGTATACTGACCTTGCGATGCTGTACGAACGTGCAGGTATGATCAAAGGAAGAAAAGGGAGCATAACCCAAATTCCTATTCTGACCATGGTGGGAGATGACATTACCCATCCTATACCAGACCTTACAGGGTATATCACTGAAGGACAAATTGTTTTGAGCAGGGAATTGCACAGAAAAGGAATTTACCCACCTGTGGATGTTTTGCCAAGTCTTTCGCGATTAATGAATCTCGGTATTGGAAAAGGAAAAACAAGGGAAGATCACAAACAAGTTTCTGATCAAATGTATGTAAACTATGCAGAAGGAAGGGACTTACGAGGACTTGTTGCCATTGTAGGAGAAGAAGCACTTAGTGAAAAAGATAAGAGACTCCTCAAATTTGCAGACCTGTTTGAACAAAAAATCGTGCGACAAAGAAAAGATGAAGACAGGAGCATTCAAGGAACCCTTGATATCGGTTGGAGTTTAATGGAAACCATTCCCGCAGATGAACTTACAAGGATAAGTCAAGAACTCAAAGAAAAATTTTACAAGAAGAAGTAATACATCAGAACATAAAAAATATGCGTCGCTGCCTTTAACAAGGTCACCGTCCTCAGGTCAAAATCCCATCAAAAAAGAGAAGAACAAGCGTCATCGGGGGTTGTCCCTCAGATTTTATCAAATCTGGTAAGGATTGTGCGGCGTAAAGCCACACGTAAACAAGAAATATCTTGGGCTTGAGCGAAGCGAAACCCATATCGGTGTCAACGGACGAAACCGTTGCGGGGAGATAGCTTCTTAGACGAAACAAAAAAAGAATTTTGAAGACGGTGACCGAAAAAAAGTTGTTCGTATTAATTAAAAATAATAAAATAACATAAAAAAAATAATATAAAAAATATCTGAAACCATGGATGACATCAAACCTACACGATCAGAACTCATGAAGTTAAAGAAAAAGATCAAACTAGCACAAGGAGGCTATAATCTCCTCAAGAAAAAAAGAGACGGATTAATTCTTGACTTTTTTGAAATTCTTAAGAAAGCAAAAGACGTCAGAAAAGAAATGCGCAATGAATACCAAGAAGCAAAAGAAAAGCTGAACATTGCACGAGCCCTCTACGGAGACCTTACGGTAAAGTCCATTGCCATAGGAGTACAAGACCGGCCTCTGTTGCATATTTCTTCAAAAAATATTATGGGTGTTGTTGTTCCCAAAATAGAAGCAAAACTTCCTCAACAAGAACAATCACAAGGTATTCGCGTTTCTTCTTTGATCGATGATGCAAAAAAAGGTTACACTAAACTGCTGCAAAAAATTGTTGCAGCAGCAGAAGTTGAAGTGTCCATGCGAAAACTCTTACGAGAAATAGAAAAAACAAAAAGAAGAGTAAACGCGTTAGAATTTAACGTCATTCCCAAAATGAACACTACTAAAAAATTTATTTCTCTACGACTTGAAGAAATGGAACGAGAAGGAGTATTTCGACTAAAAAGAATTAAGGCGTAATCTTTTCTTCTCTTCCCGAAAATCTTCCGGATTTTTCTGAATAAGACAGATAAAGATCAAAAGTAAGTAATGAGAAATGGAAAAAAAGAAAGATTTAAATATAAGTTATAACATAGATTATAATAGGGATTGGAACGAAAAAATAATAAAAAGAGATAGAAACAAGAAAGATATTCGATTTGATCAACATGTGTTTGACAGAGAAGATTATAGAGAGTTAGATCTTAACAAAGTTGAGGAAACTGTAAGAAAAGGAAAGATTATAGAAAGGAAATGTGAAGAACCCAATAAGATATGTTTTCAACATTATTTTGGTAAAGAAAATATCACATATATAGTGATAATAAGAGATTGGAAAGAATTTATAGAGGTAAAAACAGCATGGACAAAAAAAGGAAGATAAAATGTGACTGTGGAGGGATATTTGTAGAAAAGCAAACACAGCTAGATGATGGTATAGTGACAAAAGCTATGATTTGTGATAAATGTGATTATACGACATTAACTACAGAACAAGCCAAAAAATATGTTAAACTAAAAGAGTTACATGAAATCATTGATGCTAAAAGAAAGATTATCAAAATTGGAAATTCTATGGGCTTAACATTACCTGACAAGCTTCACTCCTTTGGAGCAAAAGTCGGCAAAACTATAAAAACAGAAGCGTTAACGGAAAATTCTTTTAAAGTTGAATTCACTTGAGTTTATCCAATCCTTAATCCATTTTCTACTTTTCGTTCAGGTTGTAAGAGTGTGATCTCCTTC
Organism: Candidatus Woesearchaeota archaeon; assembly: GCA_018303205.1. Taxonomy (GTDB): domain Archaea; phylum Nanobdellota; class Nanobdellia; order Woesearchaeales; family JAGWAF01; genus JAGVYP01. The sequence goes on along the minus strand of JAGVYP010000040.1, from coordinate 15,316 downwards.
TCTTTTCCTACAACACCCATGATAAGGCATTCAGAAAAGAAGTTTGCAATTTGTTTGGGTGGAAAATTAACAACGCAAATAACCTGTTTGCCAAGCAAGTCTTCTTTCTTATACAACTTTGTTATCTGTGCACTTGATTTTTTCTTTCCTATTTCTTTTCCAAAATCAACCGTAACTTTATAAGCAGGATTTTTTGCTTCAGGAAAGTCATCTACCTCAATAATAGTACCTATGTGCATATCTACTTTTTCAAAATCCTGCCAAGCAATAGGTTCCTTCATCTTCCCCCTTTTTTATCATCTTTTTTTTATAAAAAAAATAAATAAACGCCGTGTTAAATCAGTTTTTCTCCTGTATCCTTATCAATAATATGAATCACATTGACAGGACAACATTCTGCAGCCTCCCTGTTTTGAGGAAACTCTTCTTCTGTGATCATGCGATGTTCTTGATCTCCTACTTTTTCGCAGCCTTTCAAATCAGATTTGCCATCATGAGCGTTGAATTTGTTTTTTGCCCATAAGAATATACAATTTCAGTCGGTATATAAAACTTGTGGAGATTTATCTTATAGACCGATAATCTCTCTTTTTTAAGATTTTTTTTATCATCTATCTTTTTGTTTATTTTAGAATTTTTGTTTTGAAAATTTTTATAAAAAATAATAAAAATAAACTACAAAAAATAAAATTAAAACATTATTGTCAGCATTTTGCAAATCGTTCATTCACAACTTTCCAATTCACATTTTCAAAGAAGACTTTCAAGTAAGATGCCTTGTCTGTTCCATAATCGATCATAAAAGCGTGCTCCCAGCAATCTAATGCGAGAATGATCTCTTGACTAATAGGTAATCCTATATGATGCTCGAAAAGAATATACGTGTGCAATTTTTTTGTTATCTTGTTATACGTTGCGACAACCCACCCGGGAGTTGAGGAAGCACTACTTTTCATATCTTGAACAAAGCTTTCCCATGATCCAAAACTTTCTTCAGCTGCTTTTTTGAGTTTTTCATCAGGAGTATCATTGCTTTCGAGGTTTTCAAAATAGAGTTCGTGCAAAAAGGTTCCGTTAAATGCAACCGCTTCCCTTCTTTTTAGTTCTGAGAATTCTCCAAATGAATAATTTGCAGCAGTTTTGTCTTGCGTTTTTAATTTGTCTGCTATCTCATTCATCTTTTTAACATATCCTTGGTATAGTCCTAAATGTGCGGTGAGTTGTTTGTCAGAGAATCCTTTGAGTTTTCCTAAGAGATGATTAAAATCTTTGGGTTGGTATGTCATGATGACCTCGCACTTTTTTTGTGTTATTTTTCAATATTTTTTGGGATATTCACTTCTTTTTTGTTATCATTTTCAAATTTTCTTGTGATCATTGCGTAGCTAGGCTGCTCCGTTGATCGCAGGTTTCGCGAAAATGATCCTGCATAAATCGGATCATTTTCTGGTTTTGCTCCAAGGCAATGATCTTTATAATGGTGTGTGTGCTTGAGCGTAGCGAAACACACGAGTTTCTACCAGATCTTATTAAAGATCTGCTCCAAGGCAATGATCTTAATATTCGTGTGTGACCTGAGGATAGCAATTCTCTTTAAAATTTATCCTTTCAAAGTTTCTTGTCCTGGTTTCCATTCAACAGGGCATAAGCCTCCTGTTTGTAATGCTTGCAAGGTTCGCAAGGTTTCTTCTATGCTTCTTCCAATGTTCAATGCGGAAATAACCATATATTGTAAGATACCATCAGGATCTATAACAAACGTTCCTCGCAAAGCAATACCTTTTTCTTCAATTAAAACATCATACGCTCTGCTGATCTGATGATTGGTATCAGCCATGACTGGAAACTTCACGTTTGGCATGTCTCTTTGAAACCAGGCTTTGTGTGAATGTACACTATCTGTACTGCATGCAAGCACTTGGCAATTCAATTTTTCAAACTCTGCTGTTTTTGCAGCAAATCCTTTGATTTCTGTAGGACACACAAAGGTAAAATCAAGAGGATAAAAGAACAAGACAACCCATTTCCCCTTATAATCAGCAAGACTTACTTTTTTAAACTCTCCATTGACATATGCGTCTGTAGTAAACTCAGGAGCTTTTTCTCCCACTCTTGCAACAGCACAACACTCATTCATTTCACAACATTCTCCCATTTTTACAACCCCATTTTTATTTTAACAAGTGAAAGAGCAGAAAATATATAAGGGTTTCTATTCAGGCCGTGAAATTTTTATACTCGTTCCTTTTCCTTCTTTCATGACTCTTACACATCTTGTTCTTGATCAAACAAAAGGCATCTTCAAAGGACCTGAAGAAGTAAAAAGAAGATATGCAACAAAGAGTTGGCTTAAAAGAATACGACCCTGTTTTCAGCACGTGCCCTTAGTTGTACAAGACGCGCCTTATTATTTAAGAGGGGTGCTTGCAAAATTACATGCAGACCAATCTTTTGTATTTCTACGCGAACTCCTCTCTTATTCTCTTCTTAGACCTCTTTCTAGTGATCAATTTCACCCTGAAAAGCCCGAACCTGTCCATACTCTTTCCCTTGCTCAAACGATCAGCTTTCTTTTTGATGAACCTCTTGAATCCATTCTCTACACGAGCGATCAGCTCAAAGAAGTTACTGCGCAAAGAACTCCTGAAGAACAGGTAAACATGCTCACTCGAGCATACCAAGGCGTAAAATGGTTTGAAAGATTAAAAAGAAAACATCGCGATTTATCTGTTTCCTTACCCCCAGTTCCTCTTTCAAGAGCAATAAGCAGAACAGAAATAGTAAAGTGGTTGGATATCAGTGAGCCACTTTTTCAACGCTTGTGCGAAACAGGACTTCTTGTTCCCTCACAGAGAAGACCTTTTGTTCCTAAAAGTTCAAGAAATACACTTGATCCTCATGGCTTAGCTCAGCTTGTCAGTTTTCTTTATGATCGTGAAATTCCTTTTGCACAAGAAACAGAACATGAACAATATAAAAGGGATATTGCACATCATTTTACTTGGGAACGCGTTCTTCCTTATCTTGTTGAAAGAAAGCTGGATCCCTTTCAACAGTATTCACTTTCAGAAGCAAGTGCAAAGACAGGATTTTCTTATGACCCTCTTTATCAAGCATGGTATTCCAGAGCTCTTCCTCGCTCATCCAGAGCTTGTAATGTCAATGGTTTAGCTCTTGCACTTTACGCACTTAAATCAACAAGAAAAAGTAGTTTTACAAAAGAAGATCTTGTAGACCTTTTTGGAAAAAAAGACATTGATCCAAGCAAACTCGGATTTCGCAGATCAAAAAAAGGAACCTACTCTCGCATTCATTATGTTTTTCCATTCTACGAGTATCTTACTAAACATGTCCGAGAAACTTTTCAATCATTTCCTCCAATGGACTGGGAGGCAGGAGTCCCGATTATTCAAGATCAAGAAGGAAAGTGGTATCTGAGCAAAACAGCACAAAAACAGTACTGTTCCCAATACGGATTAGATGCAGTTGATACTGATTGCTTAGAACATCTCTGTGCAGAAATGAGAAACAAAACTCTTAGTGAATCGACCATAACTACACCTGTGTTAGCAATGAAAAGAGAAGGGAGAATAATCAAAGAAATTCATATTCGTTTGACAGGTGTGAGGAATTCTCTTTCACTTGATGACCCATAAATTTATATATTAATTTTTTTGAAAGAACAAGTATGCGTTATGCTCATCTTTTCATTTTTCTTTTTTTCTTTTCTCTTGTATCTCTCTTCGTTTCTGCTCATGTGGGCTATGTTTTGGATAAGGACATGTTTCATTTATCACAAGGAAAAGACTCTGCTTTTCTCTTGGCTGCTTTACAAGACCCTCTTAATCTCTTCCTGATTATTTTGACCATTCTTATTGTTGTCGGAGCATTTGAGTATCTTCCTCGTTCATCCTGGTTCGGGCATGAGTTTAGTTTCATCAGAAAGCAAGTGCACGAATATGCAGAATATGTTCCTTGGATTGCAAGGCTTGGAATAGGAATAACCCTCATTGGTGCGGGAACGCATCAGGTTCTTATTTCACCTTTCTTGTCTACCCATGGCCTTCTTTCAACGGTGCAAATCGCGTGTGGATTTTTTATTCTTGCCGGATTTTTAGTAGGACCCGTAACTCTCATCGCAGGCATCCTTTTTTTAATAGGATTATTAGGAAACTTTTACATCCTCGGAAATCTTGATTTTCTTGGTTTAGTCTTGGTCATCTTGGCATTACACGATGAAAAACCAGGAGTCGATGATCTTCTTGGCATTCCTTTTCTTCCTGCTTTTGAAAAATTAAAAAAATATGCACCCTTACTTGCTCGTCTGAGTGTAGGCATTGCAATGCTCTTTTTAGCATTTTATGAAAAACTCCTTAACCCTCATACTGCAGCACAGGTTGTTGAACAGTATGGACTAACTTCCGTTGTTCCTGTATGTACTGCAATGTGGGTCTTAGGAGCAGGTGTAGTTGAGTCAATTATTGGTTTAGCATTGCTTTTTGGATATCGCACAAGAACCGTTTCTGCAATTGCCATGTTTGTCTTAAGCTTATCATTCTTTTACTTTGGAGAAGACGTCTATTCCCATGTTACCTTATTTGCAACACTTTCTATCATCTTTATCTATGGTAATGAAAAAATAAAGAAAAGAAAATCAGCAAAGATTATCAGTATACGCGTTGAAAAAAAGAATAAGAGAAAAAAAGTTAAAAAAAGATAATTCTTTTTCAAAATAATATCTTTTCTCTATCTTGTAGTAATCTCATCCAAAAATCTTGATTTGAGATAGGTCTCAGGATCTGCTCCACTGAGGCTTGTTAATGGTAATGCAAAACCGCCACACCCATTTCTACTACCATAACTCGCTCCTGGTGCTGTTCTTAATTCAGGAATCCTTGTTTCCATCAGTGCACTCAGATTTTGTCCATTACTTGAACGGAGAGAAGCTTGTACTTGGCCTTCTACTACAGCACCCACTACAACGGTTGTTACTCCTGCCAATCTTTGAAGAATATCAGCTACTTGAGGTAAAATAGTATCTCTTTGTTCAGCTTGAATTTCACCAACAAAAGTAAAAAGACTTCCATTCCATTCTGTTCTCTTTTGATATGCTTGAACAAGAGCGCTCATAGCTCCTTCACTTATTTGTTCAGAGAGTATTTTTTTTAAGGTACTCCTATCAAAATATTGTGAAAGATAAGCCAATGCTTTATAGTCAGCAGGTGTTGCAGCTATGGTTCCACAAGTGTCACTATAAATTCCGTGCATGAGAGCAATAGCAACTTTCTTACTTGGGGAATCATCTTGTTTGAGTAATCCTCTTCTTTCGAGGTGTTGTGCTAAAAGCGTTGCTGTTGATCCTACATCTGTTCTTATATCAACAAGAAGAGCAGAAGGATGATCGGTAGTGTGATGGTGATCAAGCAGAGCTACTAAGGGCTTACTTTCTATAGCTGGATAAAGAGATTCGTCTGCTCTCTGAGAATCAACAAGGCAATACCCTGCAAAAGGTGCTAGGTATACCTGGGGTGTTTGTGTTTCAGGATTAAATCTGTCAAGTTCAATTCCTAAAAGTTCTATCAAGAGCATATTTTGTGGATGACTTACAGGAGCAGTATGTGAAATGACTGATTCTATTCCTTTCTGAGCAAGAAGATGTTGCAAAGCTACTGCAGAACCTATACTATCTGGATCAGGAGATCCGCGTAAAGGTATGACCAGCTTTTTTCCTCTGTATTGATCAAATATCCTTTCCCAAGCTTTGTCTCGGGGGTTGTCTTCACTAATAATCCCACCAAGCAAAAAAAATGTTGGTAGTATTTAAAACATGCCCTTCTTTTTCAAATTCTCTGCTTTTTCCAACTTTTTGGGGATAGGGCCTAATATGCCTTGTGCCTAACTATTTAATATTTTTTACTCATTATTTTTTTCTCCTTATTATTTTTATGTATCTTTATAATGCTCATTTTATCGTCTATATGATACGTCTCTTTTGGAATTTTTGTTTGTATTTTTTTCATAAAAAATAATAAAAATAAACGAAAGATAGGCTTTTTCCTTGTGCCTAACTTTTCTTAATTTTTTACAATATTTAAAATAATTATATTACTACTTTATAGTGACTTATATGTGAACCTATATATACAGAGCGCACTTTTATACCCTATGGGTGCGTTCAGAGACTTTATACAGCAACAAGGATTAGTCGTCTTTGATATTGATGGGACTTTAGTTGATACCTTTCAAAAAAACCATTTTGGTACGAATATTTTTCTTCAGAGTTTAGGTTTGAATCCTGTCGATGAACAATGGACAAGAGACTTTGTTTATTCCTCAACTGTTCAAAACATCTTAAGAGAGATAGAACGACAATTTGGTGTTACATTTGAGGATTATGATCAAGCTGGAAAAAGTTATGAGGCAGCTTTAGTGTCAGTGGGTCATCTTGCTCAAATACAAGTTGGCGTTGAAGGAATTGTAAATGAACTTATGTCTAACGGACAAAAAATTGGTTTGGTTACAAGTGCAACTCGAGCAGAACAAGAGCCAACGTTAGCCTTGTTAGCTCGTGAAATAGGCTCTCTCTTTTGGTCCTCCTATGTCTGTGTTGATGATGTTTATCCAGATGTAAAGCCCCACCCTAGATCCATGGGCTTAATCTTCCAACAAATGGGAAGGCTGATTACACCTTATGTGGTCATTGGAGATGGTAATGGTGACATTCAACTTCCAAGAAATACCTCACCAAGAGGAAATTCCATATTCCTAGGGAAAGAAAGCCTTATTAAAGGGGAAAAACCAGACCATATATTCAAGGATATGTCTCATTTGTATAGGGCATATAGAGAATAATGGAAGAACAAATAAAGAGTTTTTTGATAAAAAAGAATTTTTCTTTTCTTCCTAAGCATTTTGATGTTAAACTTATTGGAAATGGAGCATACAACACTAATTTTTTAATTGATGGAGAAAAGAGATTTGTCTTTCGTGTAAACACACATACGGATCAAGTTGCTGGAAAAGGATTAGACAATGAGCATACTATCTTAACTTCACTTCCGAAGGGAATTGCTCCAAAATCTTTTTATGTTGATGTCAGCAAAATGGAATTTCCATTTCCATTTCGTATTGAAGAGTTCAAAGAAGGAAGTTGCCCCACTCATTTTTCAAAAAAATTACTCGGGACTTTAGCTAAGACACTTGCATTGTTACATCAAAAGAAATTTAGGTTATCAGGTACTTTTCCTGGAAATACAGAAGGATTCAGATTCGAGAATTTTATGAGACCTTTTCTAGAGCAACTGAAAGGAAAAGATAAGAACATAGACAAAATTATTGAGAAAGCAAAATTATTTGTAAAATATTATGATAAACAAAACCCCCTAACTTCTTTTAGTTTGATTCACTTTGACATCCATTTGCATAACATGTTGTATGATCAAAAAAATTTAACATTAGTGGACTGGGAGTATGCTGAAATCGGAGATTCTGCCATTGATATTGCAACAGTATTTTGGTACAGCCCTATGTTTGATTATTCTCCAATCTTTTCGGAGAAAGAGAGAGTATTTTTCCTCGAAAGGTATATTGAAGCTTCTGAGAATCCAGAAATAGTTTCAAGGTTAAAGATTGCAGAACCCATTATTGTACTCATCCAAACCCTCTGGCTTAAAGCACAGTTAGATAACATTGATCAAATACCAAGCCATATCAGAACAGAAGATCGTATTCAGAGGTATAGGAAAGGTTTTGAAATCGGTCTTAATTTTTTAAGAAAACATGATTTTTCTTTTTAATTTTATTACAATATTTAAAATAATTATATTACTACTTTATAGTAACAAAAATATAAACATTTATAGACTGCGAATCTTTGAGACGACGGCTTACATCTTATGAATTTAGGCATTTGAGCGAGTGCTCTATAGGGAGGTTTTGAGGCTATGATATCAAGAGTGGTCTCTTATGAAGGAACACTATTTGGCATTAGTGGTCTCTTATAAAAGGATACTTTTATATACTAGCGGTCTCATATAAACTACTATTATGGCAAAAAAAGAAATATTTAAGCTCATCATCAAGGAATTTCACGAAAAAGACATTCCCAAAACGGTAGAAAGAAAATTACGTATTCCAGAAACTAACAAAATTGTGTCAATCATAGGCTCAAGAAGAGCAGGGAAGACATTTTATTTCTATCACATTATGAAGACATTGCATGTTTCAAAAGATAAAATATTATACTTAAATTTTGAAGATGATAGAATACTTCCACTGGAATTAAAAGATATGGATTCAGTTTTGGAAGCTTACTATGAACTTTATCCAGACAATAAAAAATCTAGAATATATTTATTTTTTGATGAAATTCAAAATATTGACAAGTGGGAAATATACATAAGAAGAATATATGATAATGAAAATGTCAAAATATTTGTTACTGGTTCAAGCTCAAAATTGCTTAGCAAAGAAATAGCTACAAGTTTACGTGGTAGAACATTAGCATTTGAGATTTATCCACTCAGTTTTAAAGAATTTCTTGAATTTAATAATCAAAAAATTGACAAAGAGGTATTTTATTCAAAACAAAGATTTGTTCTATCTGAAATGTTTGAAAAATATCTTAATTTTGGTGGCTTTCCAGAAATTGCTATTGAAAAGAATAATTTACAATATCAAATATTAGCTAACTACTTTGAAGTCATGATCTACAAAGATATCATTGAAAGATTTTCTGTCAGAAATATCAAGTTTCTTAAAGAATTAAGTAAATATATTCTTACGAATATAGGTAAAAAGTTTAGCATTAATGCATATTATAACACGGTTAAGCAAAATGCATCAACAAGCAAAAGTGCTTTACTAAAATATTTATCATACTTAGAAGAAGCTAACATGATCATGTTAATTCCATTCTTTAGTTATTCTTTAAAAGTACAAAATGTCAATCCAAAAAAAGTTTACTGCATAGACACGGGATTAAGGAATGCTGTTAGTTTTAAATTTTCAAAAGACGAAGGTAAATTAGCCGAAAACATTGTCTTCTTAGAACTCAAGCGCAGAGATAAAGAAATATTTTATTGGGAAGACAAAAATGAAGTTGACTTTATAATTAAAGACAAATCTGAAAAAATTACTGCCATAAATGTAACGTATACTAACGAAATTGACGAAAGGGAAATCAACTCATTACTAGACTTTAGAAAAAAATATGAAAAATGTACCGAATTAATAATAATTACAAAAGATGTTGAAAAAGAAGAGAATGGAATAAAATATATTCCCATAATTAAATGGTTATTACTGAATTGAAATTCACCTCAATTGATTATGAACAAATCTAGGTTCAAAAATAGCTAGGGAAGATGCTTCTCAATCTTTGGTGTTTGAACCTTGAAACACTTGAATTTGAGGTTTTTATGCGTTCTTATCGGTGTGCGCTCAGTGTAGTGTCGTTGCCTATTAATTTTTTTACAATATTTAAAATAAATATGTAACTACTTAATAGTAACAAAAATAGAAACATTTATATAGCAGAACATACCTTTATACATAAGGTATACATCGTGTGGGTGAAGCATGACCAAGATCATCATAACCAAAAAAATCGCAAAACATGGAAACCAAGCAGTTCTTATTATCCCTAAAGATGTAGAAGACCTTCTCAAACCTCAAACCTTAGTACAAGCAACACTAGAAATTATCGGTGATGACCATGTATAAAGGATTACACACCCTCGGACAGGAAGTGCATGACAAAATAGGCTATGCAGGCCAAAGCATGATCGAATCTACCAAAGTAGGCTATGAAGCAGACCATGAACCTGATGACCATGAAATAGGATACACAGGCATGGAAGACGAAAAAATGAAAGACGCCTACGGAACAGAACGAGCAAAAAGTGGTTACAAAACAATCGATAAAGAACAAAAAGAGAAAAAAGAAGAATCTGAATTTGACAAACTCGTAGAAAGAGAAGCAGAAAAAACCAAGAAAGAAACCAAAGTGGAACCCCAAAAGAAAACACCGGTAGAAGACTTCACACGCAACATCGACCTCAACAAAGTAAAAGAAGAGCTCACAAAAAAGCCTACTAAAGAAGACAAGGCAAAAAAAGAATTAGAAGAAGCAGTCAAAAGAGAACAAATAGAAAGAGTATAAACACCTTCTTTTTTATTTTATATACCCTTCATTCTCAAACTTTTATATCTTCTTTTACATCCTTCCTATTTTTCAGTCTCCTGTTTTTTATGACCCCTTTTTTCGTCTCTTTTTCCGTATATTTTAGAATTTTAGTTTGTGTTTTTTATAAAAAATAATAAAAAATAACGAGAAACAAAAGAAAAATAATAAACGAAAATAAAAGAAAAAAGCTATATTCCCAAAAAAAGGTAACCGTACTTTTCGAAAGCAACATTTATATACCAGCTTTTTTAGAAAAAGAGTATGGAATTTGACACTGCATTGTTTGTCAATATTATCGGGATTATTATACCCATGATCATTCTTATTCCTCTCAGCGCATTGCTGTTAATGGCAAGCACAAGAATGTTCAAGACCAAAGATCAACGCTACAGCAGCGCAATAAAAACAACAGCATGGATCTATCTTGTCTATATCATCCTGGGCATTATACTCTCCTTTATCCCCCAAGTTTTAGACTACCTCTTCCTTGTTGATGTACTCAGATTTATTGCTCTTGCTCTCTTTGCATGGTTTTTAGTAAAGAAAAGATATGAATTAGAACAAGCAGAAAGCATAAAAGTCTTTGTGGTCTGGTATGCCTTTGATATTCTCCTATACTGGGCAGTTGCGTTCTTGCTTACCTTTTTACCCCCACTCTAACTATTCTTCAGGAAAAGCGTGCTCAGCATGAGTTAAGACCGAACCTGTTCGCACAGCTGCAGCAACAGCGATAGCTTCAGCAATTTGTTTATCAGTACACCCTAATGCTCTCGCTTTTTGAGCATGGGACTCAATACAAGGTTCACAGAGAATAGCATTTCCTACTGCAATTGCAATAAGCTCTTTGGTTTTCTTGTCAATTTCTCCATCTTTAAACACTTCTTTATGAAATGCAAAATACGCTTTGGTTTGTTCAGGAAGAAGTTCATTCAGTTTTGCCATAGGATCACCTTCTGTAAAGAAAGAATCATGAGCATTTAAGGTTTATGGTTCACGAACACGAGGGGGCATTACTCCTTTTATGGGATACTGAGGATCATAATAATAAAGAATGTGCAGTCCACAACTCTCCTCATCCACAATTCTCTGTAATCCTTCTCTTTCCCATCGTTGTAAGACAGAACGACTAGACTCCTCAGAGGGTGAAACATAAAAATGCAAAGGGCCATATCCTAAAAACCATCCATCTAAGACAAAACTTGATCTCAATTTATGAAATCCTCTGGTAACTAAAAGATTTGTTTCAGTAACCAAAACAGTTTTTATCAAGAGATCAAATGCATCACGATCTGTAATACAATCTAGCTCACCCTTAAAATCTTCACCCAACATTCAAAAGAAAATTTTCTTTGTATTTTTATACTTTTCCACAACATTTATATACCCCTATGCTTAAAACTTTTGAGCAAAGACTAAGTGGGGTGTGTTTTTATCGCAAAGAGCAGGCAGACTACTGCTAAGGAAGTTCCCTTAGCAGAACTGACCTTGCGAAAATACGAAAAGCCGTATGAACTTCAAGGAAGAGAACTTTTCAAAAAAATCTGTCTCAGCCTTGGACTCTTACAGCCGGGTGATTCTCGCGATGTCATTGTAGAAGTATTCCAAATCATTTTTGAAGCAAAAACACCCCTAGACTCAGAAACCATTGTACAAAAAGTCATAGAAACAAGAAAAAAACAAAAATTACCCTTACTCGGCATTGCACCTTCAAATATTCGAAGGCAAATCAAAAGACTACGAGACCTCTTTCTTGTTGAAAAAGTAGGTACTACCTACCGAATTACGGAAAATGCAAAACTCATCGATATCTTTACTGAAAAAATTGAAACATTTTACCTCAAAACTATTGTAGAGCGCGTCAAAGAATACTTAACCGTGTTATCAAAATGATCTATGAACCACAAGAAGATTCTCTTCTTCTGCAAAAAGCAGTACAGCAGTATGCCAAAGGAAAGGTTCTTGACCTCGGTACAGGATCAGGAATACAAGCAATAACTGCTGCTCAGAAAAAAAATGTAACTCACATTCTTGCAGTCGATGTCCAAAAAATAGCGATAGCCTACTGTAAAGAAAAATATTCTTTTAGAAAAAATAAAAAAAAACCAATATTTCTTAAAAAAATAACTTGGCTACAATCAAATCTCTTCTCACATATTCCCAAAAATAAAAAATTTGATACCATCATCTTTAACCCTCCCTATCTCCCCAAAGATCCAGGAATACAAGATAGAAGAATCTATGGAGGAAAAAAAGGCTATGAGCTTATTGAAAAAGCATTTCAACACATCAACGACTATCTCACTTTTGATGGTTATATCCTGCTCTTATTTTCTTCCTTAACTCAACAACAAAAAATAGAAGAAATCTTGTTCCATCACGCAATGGATTTTGAAAAAATAAGAGAACAACATATCTCTTTTGAAGACCTTTTTGTTTACAAAATAGAAAAAAATGCGATACGAAAAATACTTGAAAAGAAAAAGTATACACACATTCAGTACTTCACCAAAGGAAAAAGAGGATTTCTTTACACCGCAAAAAAGAAACAAAAAAAATATGTTGTGAAAATAAAAAATCCACAAAGCAAAGCACAGAACAGTATAACTAATGAAGCAAGATGGTTAAAACTATTGAATACTAAAAAAATAGGACCACACTATCAAGAGCAAGGAAACAACCATGTACTGTACTCTTTTGTACCCGGAACCTTTATAGGAGAATGGATAAACCAACAAAACAATAAAGAAAAAATAAAAAAAGTGCTCATCTCATGCTTACAACAATGCAGAACCCTTGACCTCTTAAAAATTGACAAAGAAGAAATGCACCACCCCTTTAAACACATTATCATCTCAAAAAACAAGCCAGTCTTTCTTGACTTTGAGCGTTGTAGCAAAGTAAAAAAACCTAAAAATGTAACCCAATTTTGTCAATGCATCAGTTATGGACTTTCTGACACTCTCAAAACAAAAAAATTTTTTGTAGATCAAAAAAAGATGAAAGAACTTGCACAAAACTATAAAGAACATTATGACAAACAAGCGTTTGACCATATACAACACTATCTTAAAACGCTCTGAACAGAAGTATTTAAAAAGAAGCGAGAAATATCAAAACCATGGAAACTTCAAAAGAAATTGCGAGGATTCTTCTTGAAAAAGAAGCAGTCACACTCAATACTACCCATCCTTATACGTATGCATCAGGCATTCGTGGTCCCATCTACTGTGATAACAGAAAACTCATTGCACATCCTACCGCAAGAGAATTCATCTGCAAAGCTTTTCTTGAAAAAATAAAAAATAGTGACTTTGACGTTATCGCAGGAACTGCAACAGCAGGAATTCCCTGGGCAAGCTTTCTTGCACAACACCTGCAGAAACCCTTGGCATATGTCCGCTCAGAAAAAAAAGCACATGGGAAAGGAAACCAAATTGAGGGAGCAGAAGTACAAGGAAAAAAAGTTATCATCATCGAAGACCTTATTAGCACCGGAGGAAGTAGTATTACCACTCTTGAAGCGTGTAGAAACGCAGGAGCTATTGTGTGTGGAATCTACGCTATTTTTAGCTATGACTTTCCAGATACCCAGAAAGAATTTCAAAAAAATCAATGCACCCTTATTACCTTAACCACTTTTTCTGTTCTCCTTCAAGTAGCCAAAGAAAACAAAAACATAACACCTGAACAAGAGAAGATCCTTCTTGCATGGAATAAAGACCCTGTTTCCTGGGGCGCACAATATTCTCCCCTGAAGAATGAATCTCCTTTAACAGAAAAAGAACAAAAAGCCAAAAATCTTGTTTGTCTCGCTCTTGATGATTTACATTCTTTAGATGATGTCAAAAAACAAATACAGTCACTAAGCCCCTATGTGGGCATGTTCAAGATTGGAAAAGAACTCTTTACAAGATTCGGAACAGAAGTTGTAAAACTTTGTAAAGAACAGAACAAAAATTTATTTCTCGATCTCAAATTTCATGACATTCCTAATACCGTAAGATTAGCAGTAAAAGCAGCAACAGAGTTAGGCGTTGATCTCATCACCCTCCATTCATCAGGTGGGAAAGAAATGATGAAAGCAGCAGTACAAGGAAGAAAAGAAGCAAACCTAGCAAAAAAGCCAAAACTTATCGCAGTTACCGTATTAACAAGTATTGATGAACAAACATTGCATCAAGAATTAAAAATACCAGAAGAAATAAATTCCTATATCCTTCATTTAATGTTTCTCGCAAAAGAATCCGGCATGGATGGTGTTGTGTGCAGTGCTGCAGATCTCGTTTTCTTAAAAGACAACCTTCCTCATGATCTTTTTTTTGTCACACCTGGTATTCAAGGACCTTATACAACAGTAGGAAGTGATCAAAAAAGAATCCTCACACCAGGAAAAGCAATACAAGCAGGAGCAAGTCTTCTCGTCATTGGAAGAGCAATTACCGCTTCCCCAAACCCAGAACAAGCTGCAAAAGAAATACTCCAAGACATTGCAAAAGTCATTTGAACATTCCTTTTTCTTTTTACATCTCTTTAAAAAATCTTATTTGTTTAGCATCCTCAGGTCGAGCGTATACGCGAAAAGAATAAACAAAGCGAAAGGGGACGCTCCCTACGGGAATGAGCGAAGAATAAACCAAAAGAATGACTACGCGAGAAGATGCTAAACAAATATAAAAAATCAAAAAACTAAAAGATCATCCAACAAATAAATAAAAGATAAAAAAACAGAAAATAATATCCAAAAAAATTAAAATAAAATATTTAAAATACAACACTTACTTCTTGGTCATTACATAAATCATGTAAAGCGCTGAAATACCAACCAAAATATACACTAACTTTTCCAGCCACATGATCGAACCAAAAATCATGTTCACTAAATTAAACTGAAACAAACCAACCAATCCCCAGTTAATACCACCTACAACAACGAGGACAAAGGTTATCCAATCTAAAGCATTTTTTTCTGCCATACCAAACCACCTCTTCTTGTATACCCCACTCACTAAACGTTTTTCATGGTTTGAGTATATAAATGTAACGCCTGTGTCGTTGACGACAAAAGTAAAGTAGAAAGATAGGTATATGAGCACACACTATAAGCATATCTGGTAAGCATGAACATATCCA
>JAGVYP010000039.1 GCA_018303205.1 Candidatus Woesearchaeota archaeon | reverse complement strand
TAGGGACATTGTTTTATAATATTTTCTATATTGTAAATAATTTATAAAAATACCAGCCATAGAAAATCAGAGAATAATACCCAATTCTAATATTTAAGTTTTATATAAAATTTAACGTTAACGTATAAAAATATATTAGTTACTAATAAGTAGTAAATATATTGCCTATTTGACTGGCAAACGATTTTCGAAAATTCAAACAAAATTCGAAAAATATTCAGAATTTATGATAATATTTTCGGAAAATACGACGACAAACAAATAAAGACAAGACAACAAAGAAATGACGAGGGATAAAAATGACAGAGAAACTAGTAACAAAAGCCAAACAATTTTCAGAAGAAGAATTTGCTCATTATTATGGAAAGTTCGGTTCTGCTTTTATGCTAGAAATGACAAGGCAATGTGTTCTGATGGCTGAAGAGAAAGGAGGGAAATTAAACATGCCAGCATTGCTTACAGGAATTTATTTTCATGAAGTGGGAAGAACCATCACCGATGAGCCAAGAACTCATGAAGTAAGCATGAACATTCTTAAAGAGATGGACATTACAGAAAAAACAAAACTCCATCACCTCATTCGCTTTAAAAATATACGAAATGACGCTAACTATAGGGGATTCAAAGTTACAACAAACCAAGCCCAAGAGATACTAGATTTCTGGAACACCTGCGGACAAGAAATAAAATCGATCATACAAAAAAATATAGAAACCCCCACCAAAGAATCAGATCAACAAAAGAAAGACAATAAAAAATAAGCATGATTTACTTCAAAGCCTTTTCACAAACAGCAATGGCTGAAGCAACGTATTTTTCTATGGGATCTTCATCGTTGGTTTTCAAGACGGTAAGAATGCGATCATTGCCTTCTTTGTTTCTCTTTAATTTTTTTAATGCTTTATGCTCAGTTGTCCAGATTTCTTTTTCTTTTTTGTTCAACATGCTTAGTCTTTCTAAGAGTTTTTTCAGGAGGTTGAAATCAATTTGGTCTTTGCTAAATGCGTTATACCATGCTCTGGGGATATTGATTTTTTCTCGCATGGCTTTGGTTCCTCCTACGCGTTTGCGATAGACTCTTCCAATGACTTGATTGATGGCTTTGCATTTGTCTTCTAATGTTTGGACAGTTTCTTTTGCAGGAACTTCTTTGATGATTTCTCTTATGACTTCTTTGGGAACTTCTTTGATAATGATTTGGGGTTCTGTTACGTGTGTAGGCGGAGGTAAGTGAGGGTGTTGAGGAGGGGAGATAAAATTGATAACCATAATAAATAAATAACTGATAATGACGTTCATTACCGTAATCTGGGGAAGGTCAAGATTTGCAAAAATAAGATAATTGGGAGCCATGACATAAAAGAGTGCTATAAACACCAAGGGGATTGCCCAAATGAAACTGTGGTTTTCTTTGTAGGTTTCTACAATGATAATGGTAAGCGTTATGCTGATGATCGTTGGAAGGAATCCTAAAAAGATGTTAAAGAGAGATTGTTCTGAGAACATGGACAAAACAAACATGAGTGCAAGCATCAAGAAGAAGACACCTCCGATCAACATCTTATCAAATCTTTGATGGTGTTGTATTTTCTTCTTGGTTTCTTTTTCTTTGAGTGCGCGTTCGATTTCGCTTGGCTTATGTCCTGATTTGACTAATTCTAGTTTGAGATGCTCTAGAGAATATCCTTGCTCTAAACCGTGCTGCACATAGGAACGGATGGCTTTTTGTGTCATTTTCTTTTTTCTGTTTTTTTGGTATATAAACTTATTTATAGTCGATATTTTACAACGTAAGTTTTATATAGTATAAGACCTATTAGATATATATGGAAACCGTGACCATACCAAAAGAAGAGTATAATAAATTAAAAAAGAAACAACAAGTAGACCAAGAATTACTTAAAGATATCGCTTCTGGCATAAAAGATATTCTCCAAGGAAAGATAAAAGAAGTTTAAATGGATTTTAATAAGTTTCTTCTATTTGAAAATTGCTGCTTCACTATCAACATTCATATTTTCTTATCACTTATTGCTTTGCCTGTTTCCACATGGTTTCGAAGAACTGCCTGAATGCTTCTACGGTTTCTTTGTTTTTAATTACAATCGCGATAGGTTTACGTAAAGAGATGAGAATAAGCACATGGGTTTTGTAAATATAAAATTCGTTAAAAGTTTGCTGATGCAAATAACGTATTTCATGTTTTTTACTCTTATCATAATATTCATGTCTTTGCCTTCTTCCTTTTTTTACATCTTCATTAAAAATAATCCTGACCTTAAAACCTTTTTTTTCTACTCTTATTTGATGCTGTTTCCAGAAAATATCTCCTTGTTCAGGATCTAAACCTACTGACGCTCCAAACACATCACTAATCTCATTTTTAGTCATTGAATTTTCTAAAGTCATAAAAGCGGTTTTTAATCCATCCCATCCATAGAAAACTTCAATATCAACATCTTCATGCGTGTCTTGCCATTTTGCTAAAAGGGTAGGTAATAAAGTAGCTACTAATTCTTTTTCTTTTTTTATTTCATCTTCTTTCTTTTCTAAAAAGTCTTTTAATCTATTCGGATCTCCTGCGCTGAAATGGATAATGCCTTGTTTCTTTACTGATGAAACTATACCTTTTTCTATTAACCGATTTGCAACATCATAAATTTTAGAAGGTGATATGCCTGATTTCTTTGCTAATTCTGTTCTTGTAGTTTCTCCTAATTCAAGCAAAGCTTGATAGACTTTCATTTCTCCTTCTGTCAAACCAATTTTTTTAAGATCACGAATGTCCATACACTGTTTGATTATTCTGTTTATTTAAAGCTTTTGTTTAGTTGCCCCCTACAGGGACACTTGTACTTAAATACTTAAAGTTACTATAAAATAGTAGTAAATAAAAAGGTGAAAAAATGGAAACTGAACAAGAACCAACAGGAGATACAAACTCTAAAAAAAGATGTACACGAAAAGATATACAAAATATAGCTTTTCTTGTTGCAGAATCAACGAGAATGATTATTGGACATTTTACTGAGTTTGATTTGGTTGATCCAAGTGAAGCTGAACATTATGTACAAATGATTCACTCTTACTCAGATGCATTATTCCCTTTAGACAGTGCAGAACGAATTATTATGTCTATAATACAAGCAAGGAGAAAAATCATGGAAACAGATCAAGGGTACAGGGTGGCGATGGATTACATAGACAAGGTTTACAAGGCTAAACAAACCTAAGTATTATCTATTCTGCATAAACTACTTTTGTTACATTTTTTCTTTTTTCTTTGTTTTTCTTCCAAACATTTTTATATCACTGAAACTCTCTTTTTTTCTATGAGATATGCTGAGCTTGCAGAGCTGTACTCTACCTTGGAACAGACTCCTAAAAGGTTGCTGAAAACCAAGGCTATTGCTGAGGTGCTTGTAAAAACTCCTGGTTCTGAAATGTCTACCTTGCTTCTCTTTCTTGAAGGAAGAATCTTTCCGATAAGTAGTGAAGAAAAGATAGGTGTTGCTGCAAAGCTCGTGCTTCGTGCTATCGCGCTTGCTACAGGAAGAACAGCTGATGAAATAGAAAAGCATTGGAAAAAAACAGGGGATTTAGGAATGACTGCAGAGCAGCTTCTTGCAAAGAAAAAGCAAGCAACCTTACAACACACCTTGCTTACCCTTCAGAAGGTTTTCACAAACATTCAAAAACTGGCTAGCACAGAAGGAGAAGGTTCTGTTGACAGAAAGATACAGCTTATTGCAGAGCTCTTAACCAGCGCAACACCTCTCGAAGGAAAATATATTATCAGAATGGTTTTGGAAGATCTGCGTATAGGAGTAGGCGAAGGAGCATTGAGAGATGCCATAGTCTGGGCTTTTTTCGGAAAAGAGTTAGGACTTATCCTCAATGAAGAAAAGCTCAAACTCGATTTTGCAGACGGATCGAGAGAGAAGTATAATGCGCTTGTAAAAGAAGTGCAACAGGGTTATGATATTAGTAATGATCTTGGAGAAGTTGCAAAAACCCTCAAAGAAAAAGGACTACAGGGATTAAACACACTCAAACTTACCACAGGAAAACCCATTAAGGTCATGCTCTTCCAAAAAGCAAAGGATATGGAAGATGCATTCAAAACTGTAGGAACTCCTGCAGCGATAGAATACAAATATGACGGATTTAGAATGCAGGTTCATAAAAAAGGAAAAGACGTTCTTATTTTTACAAGAAGGCTAGACAATGTAACTCAAGCATTCGCAGAAATAAAAAAGGTCATTCTTGATCATGTCAAGGCAGAGGAAGTTATTCTTGATTGCGAAGCAGTGGGCATTGATGTCAAGAATAAAAAATATCTTCCTTTTCAAATGATCTCACAACGTATCAAAAGAAAGTATGATATTGAAAAGATGGCAGAGAAATATCCTGTTGAAATTAATGTGTTTGATCTTCTTTCTTATAATGGAAAAAATCTCTTGCATGAACCTTTTGCAGATCGTAGAAGTATAATCAACAAGATTATCAAAGCAGAACCTGGAAAAATAATTCCTGCACACCAATTAGTCACTTCTGATCCTAAACAAGGAGAAAAATTCTACAAAGAAGCGCTTCGTGCAGGATTAGAAGGAGTTATGGTTAAGAGTTTAACTGCCGTTTATCAGCCTGGAAGTAGAGTCGGCTTTGGTGTGAAGGTAAAACCTACCATGGAAAACTTGGATTTGGTCATTGTGGGTGCAGAATGGGGAACAGGAAAACGAGCAGGATGGCTTACTTCATTTACACTTGCTTGTCAAGACGATGATGGAAATTTTCTTTCTGTCGGAAAAGTAGGGACTGGATTCAAAGAAAAAGAAGATGAAGAAGATACAGAAAATAAAAAAGAAGAAATGGAAGATGAAAAAAATACAAAAGAATCTGTTACCTTTGAAACGATGACTCAGCTCTTGAAACCCCTCATTACCAAAGAGAAAGGACGAGAAGTTTTTTTTAAGCCTAAGATCATTATTGAAGTCGCTTATGAAGAAATACAAAAAAGTCCAAGCTATGAAAGTGGTTACGCATTGCGTTTTCCAAGAATTTTGCGTTTACGAGACGACAAACCCTTATCTGAAATTACTACGCTTTCTCAAGTTGAAGAGTATTTTAAAGAACAGAAGAAGTAAGCTATCCTGCTTTTTTGTATTCTTTCCATGCTGTGATTGCAGGTCCTATCGAACCAAAGGCTTGTAATGCTCCTACCGCAGTATATTTTATAGGACCATCAAAAGTAGTTATTTCCATTTCTTCGTCAATAAAATCAGATTCGTGCAATCCTTCCACTACTTCTTCTTCTGTTAAGCATTTTTTTCTCATCATGTGTCGTATCAATTGATCCGTAATTTCTATTCCATTTCTTTTTGCTTCTTTAGGATTTTTTTCCGATGTCCATGTTCCTGAGGGTGCTCTTTTGAAATGCCAGGATCTTACTTCAGTGTACCCTGTTCTTATTTTTTCATCTTTATGATGTGCTAACCAGTCGAGTATCATTTTCGCAGGCGAAGCTCCGTAAACGATATCTATCATGGCCTTTGCATGGTAGGGGATGACACCATCAGGAGTTTTAAGATAAAGATTTTCTCTCACATGATCTTGCCCCATATTTTCTATAAGATCCTTTAATGTCCATTCGTATTTTTTTCTTAATTGTTGTACGAGATCTGTGGTTAATGATCTCGCATTTGTTTTTCCTTGTTCTCCTTGCCAGTATCCTTGATTTGCCTTCTGAAAATGCCAAGGTCGTACCCTCCTATAGCCATTGCGTATTCTTTTATCGGGATGATGTGCTATCCAATCCATAACTGCTCTGGGTGGAGATTTTTTGTAGACGGTTTGTAATGCGACAGATGCTGTATAAAATAGGGGTCCATCGGGTGTTTCTTGTATTAACGGTTCCTCAAAATGATCTTTGCTTATTCCTTGAATAAGATCAATCAGGCTCCAACCTTTTTCTCTAAGATGTTCGACAACTTTACCTATAACCTCTCTTGCATTTTGTTTTCCTTGCTCTCCTTGCCAACTTTCTTTCTGTGCTTTGCTAAAATACCAAGGTTTCCAAAATGCGTATTCTTTTCTGATGTTGTCATCGGGGTTATGTTTGATCCAATCTAAGATAAGGTCTTTGAAAGATCCTCTTATCGAATTAAGGAGTGTGGATGCAGTATAATAAATTGTTTTTTCAGGAAGATGTAAAGGAAGGGGTTCTTTTTCGAAATGTTCATCACTGACTCTTTGAAGACACTCGCTTAAGTTCCAATGATATCGTTCTTGCAATGTTCTTATGAGTTCACCGACAAATGCTCTCGCATTCGTTTTTCCTTGTTCTCCTTGCCAACAACCCTGCTTTGCTCTCTGAAAATGCCAGGGCTTCACAACTGCGTATTTTCTTTTTATTTCTTCATGAGGATTATTTTGCAGCCAATCAAGCATTGCTGCAATAAAAGAAGAATGGTAGACTTGATCAACAATATTTTTTATGGAAAAGGTCACATCACATCCTTGTACAGGGACTTGTTCGAATAACGATCCGTCTCCTTTTTCAATAAGGTCTGCAAGAGACCATCCTTTGCTTTGTTGATAGACAATAAATTCGCCGAATGCTTCTCTGGCATTTGTTATTCCTTGTTCTCCCTTCCATGTTCCTGCAGGAGCAACACCAAAATGCCAGGGTCTTACATGTTGATATCTTACTCTTATTTCTTCATCAGGGTTATTTTGCAGCCAGTCAAGCATTGCAAGAACAAATGAACTTCTATGCTTTTGTGCTATGGCATTCTTTATAGAAAATGCATAATCACAGCCAGGGATAGGTATTCTTTCTTCCAGAAGATATTTGTCTCCTTTTTCAATGAGTTCATCGATCGTTAAACCTTTTCTTTGATGATAAGCAACAAATTCGCCAAATGCTGCTCTTGCTAGTTCTTCACCATCTTCTCCTTTCCACATGGTATTAACGGTTAAGAAATGATATGCTCTGATTTCCGGAACTTCCCCTCTCGCATGGAGTTCCTGTAATGCGTCTCGTAAATCATCATAGTTTATTCTTTTTATTTTAGAATGTGCTCTTCCCTCGAGATCAGGTCCGTTATTTCGTCGTATAAAATCAGTTATTTCATCAAGGGTTTGTGCTCTTGTTTTTTTTCTTTTCATGAACATCTCAGAAGAGCTTATTTTAAAAACATAATATTTACCTATATTGTAAATAATTCATTAAAAACCTTTAAGAAGGGCATCTTTTTACTAAACTCATGCCCCTGTAGTATAGCTTGGATAGCACACGAGCTTGCGGCAGATCTTAACAAAAAATCTGACAAAAAGCTTGTAACCTGGGTTCGAATCCCAGCGGGGGCGCTTCTATTTCACAAAGAGGCTATCGTACTCGGCGCTCTTCTTCCAATGCAAGGCCCGTCTTCTACTCTAAACTTTGCAGCTTTCAAATTATCTCGCACAACTCTTGCGCAAGAGTACGTTGCTAGAATTGCATCTTTTTTCATAGTTTGATAAATATCTTCAAAGAATTCTTTTGTCCACAATGCAGGACAAACCTTAGGAGAAAAAGGATCAAGAAAAACTGCATCAACACATTCTTTTTTGATTTGTTTTATTGAATGTCTTGCATCATCAAGATAGAAATGCATGATTATATTTTTATTTTCTATTGTTATTTTTTTATTAATCTTATTTTTATCATGTGATAAATTTTTCTCAATCACTTCTTTTATGATATCCTTTATATCATCATAATGTTGTATTTCTGGATTTACATCAAGTATTTTTTTCAGAATTTCAATGTCATTCTCTAAAGCAAATACTTCGATAACACAAGAAGGATTCCCTTTTCTTGCAACTTCAAGTGCGACGGCAGTGTTATACCCAAGACCAAAACAGATATCGAGGATGACTAATTTTTTTTGTTTTGATTTCAATGCAATTTGACAGGGTTCAACAAATTTCTTTCTTGCTTCTTCCACAGCTCCGCTTTTCGAATGATACGTTTCCTGATATTGTTCTGAAAAGAAGGTAGGGGAATTATCATGAGTTATAATTTCTTTCATGTATCCTATTTTTTCTCTCTTTTTATAAAAATACCTTTTTCTCCGAAACCCTTTTAAAAACAGACCTTTCTGGAAGCCTATGACCAGTATTTTAATAGGAGAAATTCATCATCTCAAACAAGGCTTTTCCTATACACAGGAAATACCCTTAATGGGTTTTAAAGGGGAGTTAGACCAGTTTTTAGTGGTTTTGACAGATCTCTTTCAATACACAGGAGTAGGGAAAGATCATAATTCGTATGTTGCTTTTCTTAAGCTTCAAGAATTACGACAAGAATTGAATACGCTCTATGATATCAGAAAAATAAAAACAGTTTCCTTACACCAAAGGTCCAAAGAAGGAGAAGCATTTTGGCTTGCCTTAAGTACGATCGATATCATTATGAAAAACCTTATTACGTTTTTAGAAAAAGAAAAAACAAGCCTTCTCACGCACTATAGTACAGAAACCTTTGCAGAAATAGAAAAAACAATGAAACATTGTGCGAATGAACTCAACAGAATTAAGCATATACTGCAGGAGCTCTATGCATGAAATGGCCGCTTATCTTTAATGAGATGATTCATGTAGGAAATACCTCGTCACAAGTCTGCATTCTCACCTTATGGACAAAAAAGGAAAATGTTATTGCAAAAGTAGATGCAAAAAATTATGCTGTTATGGGACAACTCTATTCTAAAGACGAAGGACTTAGCGCTCTCGTACGAAATTGCTTGGCAAATAAGAATATCAGACATTTGATTGTCACAGGAGCAGATCTGAATGGATCAGGACAAGCTGTTGTTGATTTTTTTAAGAATGGAGTAGACAAAAACAATAAGATCCTAGGAGAAAGCAAGGGATGGATAGATAAGGAGATACCAAAAAAAGCAATTGATGATTTGCGAAAAAATGTGCAAATGCACGATTGGAGAGATGTAAAAGATTTTTCTTTGTTCAATGAGAAAATAAAAACGTTTAAAAAACTGCAGCAGTACGGGAAACCAGAACGATTTCCTAGGGCAAAAGTAAAAACACCGATTACTTTTCCTTCAGAACAACAAGGGTTTGTTATTCATGAGGATACTTTAGGAAAAGCATGGCTTAGAATTTTGCAAGACATCATGCGTTTTGGTACTATAAAACCTTCAGAGCAACATGCACAACAAAGAGAACTGCTTTGTTATACAACAGTCATTCATCAAGATGATCTTAAAGCATGGGAAGAATATTTTCCGTTCTCAAAAAAAGAAGCAGATGCGTATTACCAACAACTTATTACCAAAACAAAAATTGAAGGTGTTGCTTATACGTATGGAGAACGACTACGAAATCATCAGGGTATAGACCAAATTAAAGAACTTGTTGAAAAATTGAAAATATCAAAACATACGAGAAGAGCTATTGCATTTACCTGGGACGTCAAAACAGACCATAATAATACGGAAGCGCCTTGTTTAGATGTCATTCAAGCTGTTGTTCAGAATGATAGCTTATTTCTCACTGCTTATTTTAGAAGCCAGGACATGTACAATGCCTGGCTCATGAACGCATACGCATTGCGAAAATTGCAGTTTGCTCTTGCAGAACAAACAAAACTTAAAGTAGGAAGTCTTGCGATGATATCTAACTCAGCGCATATCTACGAAAACGATGGGGATCATGCACTCGATGTACTGGATGCAACAAAGATCTATCTGAAAAGAATAGGAGATCCAAGAGGGGATTTTGTTATAACCATAGAAGGGCATATCAAAGTAACTCATTTATCTCCTGAAGGAAAACGCATTGATGAATGTTATGGTGATACCGCTTTTGAGCTCTACCAAAAGTTGGTATTAGAAGGAAGAGTGTCAGAACTCAGCCATGCATTTTATTTAGGAACTGAACTCCTGAAAGCGGAGATTTGCAAAAAGAAAAATATGCCTTATGTGCAGGATAAAATATTAGAATTCTGATAAAAGATACATTTTTCTGAGACCTATGGGTATGAATAACAAATAAGGTTTACTAATGTTTTATTGTTACTCTTATTTCACGCTCTTCATTGCTATTTTCAAACTTCCTTTCAAATCTTCAAGGGTTATGCCTGATTTTATTCCCCTTTTTACAGCTTCGTCCATGAATTCTCCTACGCTTATATCTGCTATATCTGCGGCTTCGCTTGTTGCAATTTTTCCCTTGCTGAATAACTCGAGAGCTGTGTTTAGCTTTATCTCAGCTAATCCTTTTTCTAATGCTTGTCTTATCACAAAAGAGTTATCTACTTTTTCCAGATTTGCTAATTTTCCTACTTCTTTCATGAACTGACTTTCCAATCTTACTGATATATTCTGCATCATTGTAATGCCCCCCTATGCGTTTTAATGATCTCTTGAGTATACCAACCAAATTCTTCTAACTTATTTATAGCTTCGAGCGCTTTGCTCTTATTGATTCTTCCTTTATGTTGTAATGACACTATAACTCCTAAGGAGTTCATGAACTCTAGGTCTAATGATTTGGCAGCCCTTATGCATTTCATATCGTCTGTTAAGATGCTATTCTTCGTTTTAAATGCCAATGCTATAACTTCAAGTTCACCTTTCTTGATATTGAATAATTTCTCAATATATTTTTTTGTACTCTCTTTTGTTTTTTTCACTTTTATTTTTTTTTCTGCAACCAATCTTTCTATGACAAATGCGTCTGCTCTTCCTTTTTCTTTTCCTTTTCTTATTTCTTCATATACTTTTTCGGGTACAATGATCTCATTCTTTTCCGTAAAAATCTCTAATATTCCTACTTTTGCTAAGAGTATGAGCCCTGTACTGTCTGAAATTATTGTCATACAATTCATGATAATGTAATACAACTATATAAAACTTTCGAAGAACCGTCCATGGGTGCAGGATAAGTCATTTAATTTCTGAATATTTTGACTAAATCTTTATATACTTCCTTAACTATAGGTACGTATGGCACTAGCAACCTTGCCAGAACAGAGAAATAATCTTTTAAGATTGCTTAGCATTTCCCATGATCTTCCAAGAAATCCGAGTTCTCGACAACGTATCAAAGCACTTTTGAGAGCAGGTTTTCATCATATAAAACTCCAAGGAACCCCAGAGGGTTGCGCTGAATCTTTAGATTATCTCTTGGAAAAAGGATTTGTTCCTCCAGGTACAGAGGGAAGACTAGTACAGATGTGGAAAGATCTCCGTGAAGAAGCTCTGCGCTATCGTAAAGAATTGAGAGAGGAGGGATATGGTATGTCAGAAGAACCTTCAAAAGTGTATACCCAAGGAAAATTATTTTAATAGATTAATATTTCTTCAGGCTCATTTGTCCTGTTCTTTTGTGTTCTGAAACAAGAATTTTTGTTTCATCGATTTCTTCGCCGACTTGTTTTTTAATGTCTATTGCTATTTTTTTTCCAATGAGTTGTGCAAGTATTGCAGGATCTGCATTTTTAACATCAGTAATAGTTCTGATTCTATTGTCAAACATTTTTCTTGATCGTACTCGTCCTATGCCTTCTAGTTTTAATAAAAGAAGCAATTCTTCTTTTACCCCATTTTTTAATCGTATTCTTAACTTTGCAATTTCTTTCATGAGCTCTTTTTGTTCAACAATTTTTGCAAGCTCTGACAAGGTATATAATAACCAGTCGCCAATCTCAATTTTTGCTCGTGTTTCTCCTGGACGTGTGTCATAGGTTTCTAACAGGTATTGTTCGTCTTTTTCTTCAATCCATGCGTGCAACATAAGCGCTGTTTTTAATGAGTCGAGAAAATCTTCATACTCAGGATCGTATAAGCTTGGCTCTTTTTCTAAGAGGTAGGATTCATATTTCAAAGCTTCTTTTTGGATAAGTTCTATCTCTCTTGTTTTTGTTCTTAAGAGTGGACGCATTTCTAAGGTGTTGGAAATCAAATGGAGTAATGCAAAAGGGTGTGCTGTCTTTTTTGTTTTTTGAATTGCCTTTACTAATTTGTAGGCTGTGAGTGGGTCAAGATAGAGTTCTGCAACTCTTGTGCCGAGAGGAGTAGAGGTATAGGTTTCATTTTTGAGATCATGTGCACTTACAAAGTCTTTGCTTTGTTTTGCACTTTTTAAAAAGTCCCATTCAACGAGGAGGTGGAGCATTCTGTCAATGATTTGTTCAAGTTTGTACATGTCTTTGTATTGCATTGCCCAAAATGTTTCTTGGAAGAAAGCGAGAATTTCTTGTTTGGTATTTACTACTTTTGTTGCGATGAGAGAAAGGAGATAAGTGCGTAGTACAGGTTCAACTGCTAGTTTTGAATAGATTTCTTCTGGTTGTCCTTCAATGTAGCGAATCCAGAGTTCTTCTTTTTCACTTTCTGATTTTGCAATGCAAATGGCTTGTCCTTCAGTATCGTACTTGGGTCTTCCTGCACGACCTGCCATTTGTAAGTATTCTAAAACAGGAATGTACTGCATGCCGAATTTTCCTGCATAACGCTTAACATCTTTAATGATAGTTCTGAACGCTGGCAAATCTAACCCTGCGGCCAAAGTTGGCGTGCTGCAAATAATTTTTATTTCTCCTGATCTAAAATGATTTTCAATGAGCTCTCTTTGTTTGCTATGGAGTCCTGCATGATGAAAGGCTATTCATTTTTCTATACATTTTGCAAGTCGTTCGCATTGCTCTGTGGGTTTTGCAAGTGCGTGCAGTGCTTTTTCTGCAAGTTCTTCTTGTTGTGTTTTGCATTTTTTTGCAATTTCCTCTGCTTGTTTTTCTGCAGATTTTTTACTTCCTACAAAGATCAGTGCTTGTTTATTCTTTTGTATTGTATCTAATGCGAGGTTTACTGTTTCGTCAGGGGTTATTTTGATTATGATCATGGTATTTTTCAATTTTTTATTTTAACATTTCTCTTATTTTTTTATTTTTGTTCACTTCTTTCATTAATCGTTTCCAGTCTTTTTTGTCAATGATTAAAGGAGAACGTCCGAAACGATTTTGATGGTAATAACAAATGCGCAACGCTTTTTCTCCCTTGTCAAATTCAAGCAGTTGTAAGGTTGGTTCCCAGTGCGGGCATAGTATAGAAACTTCTTCTGTGATTTTTCCTTTTCCAAAGGGAAGCTGAAATTTGCGAGGGAGTTTTCTTTTCATGAGTTTCTTAGAATCTACTCTCCTTTAAAAACATAGCTCTTAGAATTTATCCCCATTATGGGTGAAAATCATTGCCTTGTAGCAAGATCACAAAATCGAGCGATTGGTGCAGCTCGATTTTGGCAGTATCTGCGATCAAGGGAGCAGCAAATCTACGCAATGATTTTCACCTCTTGAGATATGCTCTTAGACGATGCCTTGCTAAGAAGAGAACGCTGAGAACGATTAAAATACCTAAAATGGTCAATGTGAACAGATTCCACTCAAAGGTTCCGAGAAGATCTCCAAATCCGGCAATAAGGATGACATGGGGGATAAATCCTATGCTGATGATTTTAAAAAACTTTGAAAATCGCATCTTGCTTATTCCTGCGGTAAAGCTGATAACATCACTTGGAAAAAAAGGAATCATGTAAAGGCCATAGAGTGGTTTTTCTCCTTTTTGGGTGATGATCTCATTAAAATGATTTACTTCGTTTTTGTTGAGGAAATATTCCATGAGTGGAGTTCCTAATTGTCTTCCTAAAAAAAATGCGCAAACAGATCCTATAATGCGTCCTACATAAGAAACGATGGAGCCTAGAAACGTACCAAATAGTACACCATTTGCAATCGTGATTCCCTGATCAGAAATAGGAACAAACAGAATGCTGAGTATTTGTATTCCGATCATGATCAAAGGTGCGATGGTATGATAGGGCAAAAGATCTGCTCTTAAGGACGCAGGATGTGCAGTGTAAAAAATCAGTTCTTCACCAAATTCAAATCCTAACAAGAGAATAATCACAAAAAAGAGGAGTGCAAACAATCTTTGGATAGGATGAGCCATGTTGTTTTTTACAACAAAAGACTATATTAAAGTATCTTCTTTATTTGCATAGCAAGAATTCTCAAGCTTTGCAACCTTCCTGAGAAAATTTATTGACTTTATGATTTTTATGGTTTTTCTTGTTCTAATGCTCGATGTATTTGAGCACTCTCAAAGAGAAATTGCACAAGTTCCTCACAGCTCATTCCTGTATGTGTTAGAAGAGGTTTTATAGCAACCTGAAATCTACTGGTGTCAGAAAGAGGAACTTTTCTTTCTTCACTTGTTTTTGCATAGATCTCTTTTTTATCTATAGGACTTGGTGTCAATGGATAAACTATCTGAGCTAAGCTTCCTGTATCTATATCGAGTACTCTTAAGGTTAACGTTGTAGTTTGAGGTGCAAGCACCATTCTAGCATATTCTTTAGCAGTTGGCAAATGATTATTTTTATCATTAAAATCATATTCAAATGCATCTATGCGAGAACTCTTAGGCCATGTTTTCCGTACGCGAAAACATTGACCATCTTCATGGACTGATACTGTTAGCTGACTCCTTTCATCTCCGATGTGAGGAAAGACATCAAAAGTTAATTCATGGTTTGGCGAATCAACTACCCTATTGAGATTAATAGGTTCATGTAGCATCAAGTATACATCAGAGTAATATTTCACTCCCTCTATAATTACAACAAGTGGATGGTGTCGTCCATGTATTACGTCTCTAAGTACTCTCGTATCACCTATTCCTCTTTCACATATTCTCTGCTGTAACAAAGCTGTCTGTCCTATACAAATATCTCCCATATGTGGTGGTATAGGTGCATCTGCAACTTTACGAGTTGCAATAGCAGTATTGTAGGGAACCTGTTTTAGCACATCTAGATATTGGGCTCTTAAAATTTCAACTTTATCACTCATACAGATCTCTATCGTAATTTTTGCTATACTTAAAAAGATTCTTTAAGCTTTATACCT
>JAGVYP010000038.1 GCA_018303205.1 Candidatus Woesearchaeota archaeon | reverse complement strand
AAAATTGCATGCACTTTCCACAGCTCGTGCAGTATGGATGATCATCCTTCTTTTTGTGATGCTAACTGCGCTAGGAGTTGCAGGAGCATACTTTGCAGGTTTACCAGCTAAGTTCTTTTAATAATTATTTTTTTTATCGTCTCTTTGTTGTATTTTTGTTTGATTCATTTTTTATAAAAAAAGAGAAGATAAATGAAAACAAGACGTATCCTAAAGAGGTAAAAGGATCATACTTTAGGCTCTGTCCTAAATCTCACTAACGTTCGGGTTAGCAGCTTCTCGTGTAGTTCTTCTTTTTGTTGATGAGTGACATGCACAAAAATCAAGGATTTTTGGCACGCTAAAAATACACGATTTTTACGCGTTTCCCGTCTGGAGCATCCCCTTTGTCACTGTTTATCTTTTTTGTTTACACACTCGACCTTATGCTGCTAACCGACATTTAGGACAGGGCCCATACTTTAGAAACCTTTTTATGTTTGAAAAAAGAAAGAAGAAGAATGAACTTGTTTTTGAGAGCAAAGATACCTTTGTTGACTCTTCTCTTGTCCATGACTCTTCTTCTCGTGAGTTTTGCTACTCTTGCTTATGATCTTTCTTTTTGGGAATCTGTACAGCAAAAGAATGATGTAAATGCAACGATTGCAAAACCTTTGAATAACGCAATACACGAATATTTTTTTGATGCAAACTACAAAACAACCCTAGCGCACGAGGGGCTATCCCAAAAAGAAGCAGAGCATATGAGGGATGTAAAGATCCGCATAAACTTTGTTGTTTTGCTTGCATTATTATGTTCTTTTCTTTCACTTTTTGCTTTGATACGCGTAAAAAAAGAAGAAAGGACAATCATACTGGTTTCTAGTGCTATAGTGATCTGGGTTTTTCCTCTTCTTTTTTTTATTATTCCTTTTGATCCTTTGTTTATGAAGTTTCATGAGCTCTTTTTTAAGAGTGGAACCTTTCTTTTTGACGCTGATGCACTACTGATTAGGGTGTATCCTCAAAGTTTTTTTAATGATTTTGCGATGGCAATACTTCAAAGAACGTATCTTTTTGGATTAGGTGCTCTCGTGATAGGATTTTTCGTCAAAAAATTTAAATAGGACTGAAAAAATCGTGTGAGAAAGAGGCGTGCAATGAAGCGATGGATATTTTTGATGATGGTATTCTTTTTAACATCCTGTATAGTGCAAACACCTACGGGAGAGGTAGTGAGTGATGCACCCTTGCACGCGGGTGATGAAGAGCGTGTGTTGAAAGATATCTCTCCTACGTTCTCAACAAGCATAAAAGATCTTCCTGAAACAGAGATAGCTATTCCAGAAGAAGCTGCTGATCTTCCTAGAAAGATCGTTAAAGAAGGAGAGTTAGTTTCTTTTCCAAATCTTCGTGCTACAGATCCTGATGGAGATCCTATCCAGTATGCTTTTACTTCTCCTCTGAATGAGCAGGGAATGTGGCAGACTAAAGAAGGTGATGCTGGAGCATACCGAGTAAAAATAGTAGCATCAGATGGAAAAAGTAGAGTAGAACAGGAACTTCTTATTATCGTTGAAGGAAAAAATAAACCTCCGTACCTTGCTGATCTTGCTGACATCAGGGTAAAAGAAGGGGAAAGAGTAGAGATTACTCCTATTATTTCAGATGATGATCAGGATCCATTAAAGGTAACCTACACCGGTTGGATTAGTACTCCTCAATATCAAACTACAGAGAATGATGCAGGCATTCATGTGGTTACTATAACCGTAAGTGATGGAATCCATGAAGTGAAAAAAGATGTAAAAATCATTGTAGGAAATCAGAATAGAGCTCCTATGTTGCAAGCATTAGAGCCTGTCACCATAAAAGAGTATGACAACCTTATTGTTGAACCTACTGCTACAGATCCTGATGGTGACAAAGTAAGCATACAATGTGGACTTCCTTTAACACCTCAATGTACTTGGCAAACAAAAAAAGGAGATGCGAAAACGTATAGAGCAACGATTACAGCAAGTGACGGAACATTACAAGATCAAGAAGAACTTATTATTGTTGTACAGAGCACTAACCAACCTCCTGTCATTACAGGCCCTGAAGAGATCATTGTTATAGAAGGAGAGACAGTTACCTTAGACGATTTTCTTATTTCAGATCCTGATGAGGATGAAGTCTTAGTTTCTTATGACGGTTGGATGAAAACAAAGACTAGAGAAACTGATTATACTGATGCAGGAACCCATACTGTTTTCATTTCTGCAAGTGATGGCAAAGACGTTGTAAAACATATTTTAACCATTGAAGTAAAAGAAAGAAATAGGGCACCAGTGTTTACTGCGGGAGCGTTTGAGTGAAATTCACTTTGATCTTGTCAAAAACCACCAATCATAGATTGGTGGCATGTAGCGACATGCCACGATCAATAATGGTTTTTGAGCACGCCAAAATTCCACATATTCCTTCGTGGTTTACGAAGTAAACCACCATTCAAAGAATGGTAGAATTTTTAGCGTTTCAAAATGTTTACGATTCCTTTCTCTGTATCTAGAGCAATAAGATCACCGTCTTTGATGACTTGAGTTCCAAATTTTATGCCAACAATGCAGGGCAATCCTATTTCTCTTGCGATAATTGCAGCATGGGAACCTATGCCTCCTTCATCAGTGACTAATGCGCAAACTTCTCGAAGGTAAGGAATAAAATCCTGCCTGGTCATGGTTGTAATAACAATATCTCCTTTTTTGATCTTATGCAAATCTTTATTGGTGTAAATTACTTTTGCAATGCCTTGCATATTGCCAGGTGAAGCAGTAGATCCCGATAAAGAAGTAAGTTGAGGAATTTCTGGTACAAGTTGTAATTCCTTTGCTTTCTGATGCGCTTCATTTCCTGAGAAAAGAGAAGTTGTATTGCCTATTTGCAATAGCAAAAATCCCTCTTTTCTTTTTGCAATTTCATTTTTGTCAAAAAATTTTGAGTGAAGAAGATGATCTTCAATTTCTTCATTTGTCAAGAGAGCTATTTCTTCTAGAGTGAGACCAAGACGAAATCCGATGATAGCATAAAAAACAAAAGCTTTATAAATAAACATATAATTATAAGTATATATGAATGAAAATATATGTAAAACTATAGTAGAAAACAAAGAGCAGTTCATACCTGCTTTGTTTACTGTTAAGCAGGTTAATATTATGGAAAAATGGTTGAAAAAAGAAAGTCTTACTAAAACAGAACAAACGTATCTGTATTCAGCAATAAAAAAGAAAATAGAACCCTTAAACTTTTTCAAAGAAGGATGGTACATCAAAGGAAGTAACATGATCCCTGAAAGAATAGAGCAAGCAAAACAAATGCTAAAAGAAATAAACAAAGAAAAAGCGTTCATTAGCGGTTCTTTTTTATTTGCAGAAAAATACAATGACATTGATATATTCATTATCAGTAAAAAAAGAAAGCAATACAGGCAAGGAAAGAAACAATTCATCTGTATTACAGAAGAAGATCTGAAAAAATCTCTATTCTACTCTGCAGCAAAGTACTCTGTTGCTAATTGCGATTTGATATTAAAAAGACCTGTTATCAAAAGACAAGGTATGCATACTCTTATCTTTGCTTATGAATTAGCTATTAATGAAATCTTAGACAATGACGATCAAAAAGCGATAAGAGATGTGCTATTTGAGTATTATAAACACGTAAAAAATACGATTTTAGATGCGAACGAAGTATATCAGAAATTCAAAGAGATAAAAAACAAAAAGAAAGAAGAAAAAATACGAATCATAAATACTATGGCTAAAGAGCTTTTGATAACATTATATAGACCAAAGTACTTATACAATGAATTGGTTCCATTTATTAAAAGCATGAAAGAAGATGTTAAAGAATTCAAAGCACATGATAACCTTCTTATTTATATCAACCTATTAAACGAGGTAAAAGATGAATCCAGAAGAGCTCAAGCATAAGTTAAGGAAAATATTTGGAGAACAAATTGTTTTTAACAAGCTATTTGACAAATATGGAAAGATAATAAAAAATAAAGATCTTTATTGATTTTTCTTTTAAATTTTTCTTCATCTTTCAAAAGAGTGTTCTTATTCAAATAGTTTTCGTTGTTTTTCAGCAATAGGTTCAACTCCAAAAGAAGGTTTGCCGTATTCTCCATCGTATCCTGCTTCTGTAATAACAATTTTTCCGTCCCTATTTTCAAGGATTGCTTCTACAATTTTCGGATGTGTTAATGTTTCAAGTTGTTGTTTTGAAGTATGCAGAAGAATATCAAACTCATTTTTTCCTCCGGCCATTATTTTGTTGTATTCTGCCCAAACTGCTTTGGTAGCTAAGTTTTTCTGCATCATAAAAGAGAGTATTTCATGCAAAGGCATTAACTTAATAAAAGGTTTTGCATTTTTTTTAACAAATCCTGCAGGTCTATCAGCAAGTTCTTCTACTCTATAAGCAACGCCTATAGTTAACGGTTTTTTGCAAACAGGACAAATGCCGTTTAATTTTTTTGTTTGAGAAGCATCACAAGAAAATTTGCAATTGCGATGCCCGTCGATGTGATATTTTCCGTAGGGTGGGTCAACTTCGAGTGTTGAATGCAATCCTTTTCCTGTACGGATTGCTTCAATGACATTTTTATAAGTTAAGTCAACATCAAACAATGTTGCTTCGCGTCCTATTCTCCAAGGCCAATAGGAATGTAAGTCTGAAAAGGAAACAAGATTAATATTATCTAATTGTGATAATCTCCGGTTCATGGGTGGATCACTGCTAAGTCCTGTTTCTATTGCGTGAATATATTTGCTTTTTTCGGCAAAGCAATCTTTCAAAGAATCAAATCCTGAATTGCTTCCAAACAAACTAAACCAAGGTGTCCATGCATGTGCAGGTATGAGTTCAATATCTTTTGAAATGTTCATCATGGTTTCTGTAAATTCGATACAACTTTTTCCAAAGATAGGTCTTCCGTCATAATCTACTCTCCCCCATTTGAGCAATTGATCAGTAATTTGTTTGACAACTTCTTTGTTTGGTGCAAGCATGACAAGATGTACTCTTCTTCCTTTTCCATCTTGAGAATAAATAAGAGAGATTTCTGTTGTCCACATAAATTTTTGTCCAGTACTTGAATGAAGAACACCTTGTTCATCTTCTTTCAACTCTTGAGAGAGGTGTTCAAACCATTTAGGATGGGTAAAGTCTCCAGTTCCCAGAACATCAATGCCTTTTACTTTTGCCCATTTGGATAAGTTAGCGATAGAAAGATCTTTGCTACATGCACCTGCATAAGCTCCATGCACGTGTAAGTCTGCGATGAGTGGCATGCATTATGGAGGGTGTTGTGTTATAAAAAGCTATTGAAAATCATTTCGTAAAATATGATCAGTATCCGTTGAGATAGTATAACCCTACATTTTTGTAAAACTCCCTATTTTGTAGGGTTATAAAATGAAAGATCTAGAAAAGAGTACTTTAACAAGTTTAAGCGTTAGGAAGTTCGCTGATCAAAAGAGGGTAGGTATATTTATATATCTTCTGATAGCATAGAAAGAAACAGTTCCAAAAAGGAGAAGAAGAAATAAAAAAATGAAAAGAGTTAAACATGTTGCTAAGAAAGCTTCTAAGCTTGTCTTTTTGTATGTACTTGGAAGAATTGCGTATCTTACAGGGTTAACAGGTATTATTCCTTTCTTGTTTTTAGTTGCTTTGCCAGAGGAAGCAGGAAATTTTGTGTTCTCTTCGTTCATTATTTTAGCGATTTCTACCCCTCTCATTTTTGTCGGGGTATATAGTACATATCGTTTATCTAAGAGAGATCCTGCAAAGATGTGCAAGCGTTTAGGAGGCTTAACGTTAATTCCCGGTGCTTTTGGTTTGTTGCTATTGTTTTTTTCAAAAGAAACTCTTGTAAAGACTTTGGATTCTCTTATTCCTCAAATGCAAAATGCTGAGCGTATTGATTTTGTCTTGAGTGTTTATATTGAAAGAGTTGTTCCTTCTGTGAGTTCTATGATTTTGGCTTATGTGATCATTGGAATAACCTTGTATCTTTATGGAAGGAGAAGAGAAAAAGGTCCTCTGTTTTGTTTGAAGTGAAATCATCTTAGGAAGAATAAAAAAATGTAATTCTTTCAAAAAGAGATTGAAAAACTAAAATATTTTCGAAAAATTAACAATTTTTTCTTGTAAAAGTATATGAAGAATAAGAAAGTATATTTCTGATAAAAAAGAAAAAATACCAGATCAAAATTCTGGTAGAGTTTCCAGCTCAAAGTTATAAGTTATAATGATTATATAAAACTTACGCTTGTCTTGATGGCGAAGTGGCAGAACGGTAAATGCGCCAGATTGAAACTCTGGTAGAGTTTCCAGCTCTGTGTGGGTTCAAGTGTCTTGACACCCCTAAGACTGGAAATCCCACCTTCGCCTCACCATAAGAACTATCCATGAAGATCTCATGGCTGGTTTTTTATATTGAAAAAACATAAAAAAAAGAAAAAATAGAAATGATAGCTTTTTCACTACACGTCTTTTAATAACGCATCTTTTATTTCTTGAAGAGAAGAGTGTTTGAGTTTGAATTTTTTTATGTTTTCTGTGGAAAGCAAATCTGTTTTGCTTAAGTAGACTAAGAGTGGTTTTTCTATTTTTTTTGTTTCTTGGTATAACTTTTCTTGGTCTTCGAGAGGGTAAGAGCTTTCGGTAAGGTCAAAGACATAGATAAGCATGTCAGCAACTTCTTTTTGTGCTAAGTAAGATTGTTTTTCAATCATATTCATTTTGTCAAACCTGTTAAGTGTTCCGGGAGTATCTAAAACCTGTATGGTATCTTCTTTTTTTGATTTTTTCGTGTCTTTGGAAGTTGACTCATTGCTCGTAGATTTCGCGAAATCAGTTTTTGAAATATATCCTACATTGATTCCTTTTGTCGTAAATGCGTACGATTGAATCTCTGGTTTGCTTCCGGTAAGTTTGTAAAATAAAGTTGTTTTTCCTACGTTGGGAAATCCAATGATGCATACTGTTTTGAGTGAAGTTTTGATATGGGGGAATCCTTTCATGATTTTTCTGCAGCGTTCTAAGTAGGTGAATGCTTCTTTGTTTTTTTTCAGAAAGGAGTTTATTCGTCCATAATAGCTTCTTCGTTCGAGATAGAAATGAGGAAGGCTTTCAAGGTCTGGAAAAGACGTGAGGATAGCATCGCATTTTTCCTGGAGGACTTTTCCCAAA
This sequence comes from Candidatus Woesearchaeota archaeon, assembly GCA_018303205.1. Taxonomy (GTDB): domain Archaea; phylum Nanobdellota; class Nanobdellia; order Woesearchaeales; family JAGWAF01; genus JAGVYP01. The sequence goes on along the minus strand of JAGVYP010000038.1, from coordinate 30,031 downwards.
GTTTCTACTTTGATGAGTTCTATTCTTTCTGATTTTCTAAACTTGTCATTGCCACCCAAGCTTGTTCGTAATCGTTCAGCCTGTTCATGGGCTTGTTTGATAGCATAGTCTAAGTAAAAATCTTCTTTTTCTATGGGTGGAAGGTTTTGGAAGTTCATAAGATCAAAAAGCTTGAGGTGTTTATAAAGGTAGAGGGATAAAGAAGAAACAGGAGGAAAAATTTCTTTTTTTATTATTTTTTATTTGTATTTTTTAGTCGATAAAAGAGAATATTTTAAAAAGAAAAAGAGAACAAACAAAAAAAGAACTTAAAAACACAACGAAAAATTCTAAAAGAGATGTACTCTATAGACTATAAGATGATGATTATGAAAGAGAGATGAAAAATCAAGAAGAAGTGAGGTAAATCTCATCATCCAAGTCTTGATGTGACAAAGAGGTTCTTCCTGGCGTATGTGTTTTTGGGAGTAAGGACGGAAAGGTAAGGATATAACGAGGACAAACCATATCAGAAAAAAGAGGCAGGGATATTCCCAGAGAGAGAGTTTCTCCAGATAAGAGTTGTAGTGAAGGTTGTAAAGAGGGATGTCCTAGGATGGAAACACCTTGTTCTGAAACAGCATGAAGAGTGTACATAGGAAGTCCATCTTCTCGTTCATGATAATCTGAAATCAGTAAAAGTTCAAGTGATGCAAGATCTTTGTCTTGAATGCAAATGTCATTTTGTTTTCCTGATCCAATATGTAAGACTTGTAATTGATCTTCAGGAAGGGGAAAAAGTGGTTTTTGATACCGATGAATATCCATAGGGGTATAGCAATGTTCAGTTAAGAGCCTATAGAAAGCTGCGATTTGTCCTAAATGAAGGGTATTGTTCATTTCTAAAAATTCAAGAGGTGTTTGTGGATCAACATTTCCCTGGAATACTGATAAGAGTTGTTGATATTTTTCTTCATGCAACTGAGAAAGTGTAACAAGAATTGAGGGAGAAGTGTCTGGTAAAAAAAGTTGGGAAGTATGAGTCCCTCGACGTAACTTAGTTTTGGTAATTTCTCCTTTTTGAAACAGTTGCCAATTTTTTCTAGTAATGGAAGTATAATTGTGCGTGATGTTAAAGTGGGGCATGATCAGTCACCTTAAGGGTTAGAGGCTATATAAAGATTATATTTCTATATTTAAAATAATTTATGAATCAGAAAAAAGTATGACAAAAAAAGACCAATCCGCAACCTTTATAAATACCGTTAAACTTAACGTTATCGTGAGAGAAAAGAAAGGAAACATAAAAAATAACTTTTCTCACCTAATAAAAGGTGTTGTATGGCAAAAATCAAGGCATTACTGCCTAGCCTAAAAGAGAAAAAAAGGTATCTTGCATTTGATGCAGATAAACCTGTTCAAGACTTATCCAGAGAATGTTACAAACAAGCGCATACTTTCCTAGGAGACCTTGGCATGGCTCATGCAGGCATTGTTCCTTTACCTACAGAAAAAGGTGCACTTTGGAAAGTCAACCATACTGCAGTAAACCACACAAAAGCAGCATTAACCATGATTCAGAACATTCATGATCAAGAAGTATGTATAAGAAGCTTGGGAGTAAGCGGAATACTCCAAAAAGCACAAGCATTCCTGGAGAGGTGAATCTAATGCAACCAATGCCACACCAATTAATGGGATATGACAGAGCAATTACCATGTTTAGTCCTGATGGACGCTTATTACAAGTGGAGTACGCAAAAAAAACCGTACGTCAAGGAAGCACTGCTATTGGAATCGTTTGCAACGACGGCGTTGTCTTAATAACAGATAAAAGGATTATCGAAAAACTGATTGTTGCTGATTCTGTAGAAAAAATATTCGAGATCGACACTCACATCGCAGCAGCAGCAGCGGGAATTATTTCAGATGCAAGAGTATTACTTGAACGATCACAATTAAAAGCACAGCAACACAAAGTAACCTATGATACCGATATTGATACCCTCAGCATTGTAAAAGATATTTGCGCTCTCAAGCAAATGTGCACGCAAAGCGGAGGCTTACGCCCATTCGGTGTTTCTATTCTTGTTGCAGGTGTTGATAACCAAGGACCACGCTTATTTGAAACAGATCCGACAGGTATTTATTTTGAATTTAAAGCAACCGTCATTGGAGAAGGAGAACCTGAAGTAGAAGAAATGTTAAACGAAGAATACAAGGAAAATATGAACATTGAAGATGGACTCAAATTAGGTATAAAAGCATTGATGAAAACTATTGGAAAAGACTTCAATGTAAAACGCATTGACGCTGCATACATTACCAGTAAAGAAAGACAATTTGTTTCTGTCAACAAAGAAAAATTAGACAGGATTTACAAAGAAATGAAAAATAAGAAGTGAGAATATGAGTGATGGAGAATTATTAGTAAAAGAAAAAGAAATTGTTGTTCCCGGAGAAGAACTTGCAAGAGGCCTTGGATTTCTTCCGAGCAAGGGAACCTATCGCAATGGAGAAAGCATTCGAGCTAATCGACTTGGATTAGTCGAGATAGACGGAAAAGTAATCAAATTGGTATCCTTATCAGGATGCTACCTTCCCAAAGCAGGTGATGTTATTATTACACAAGTTTTTGACATTACCTTTAGCGGATGGCGCCTGGATACTGCAACAGCATATCCTGCAATGTTAGGAATGAAGGATGCAACCTCAGATTATATCAACAGAGGAGCAGACTTAACTTCCTACTTCAAATTAGGAGATTACCTCGTCGTAAAAATTATTAACGTCACAAGTCAAAACCTGATTGACGTAACTTTGAAAGGCCCTGGATTGAGAAAACTCCAAGGAGGACGCATTTTCAAAGTAAATCCCAACAAAGTTCCTCGTATTATTGGAAAACAGGGAAGTATGGTTTCTATGATCAAATTGGCAACCAACTGTAAGATTATTGTAGGACAAAATGGTCTTATCTGGATAGAAGGAACTCCTCAAGAAGAAAAAGTTGCTGTGGACACTATTTTGATGATTGAAAGAGAAGCTCACAAATCAGGGCTAACAGATCGTGTAAAAGCATACTTAGAAAAAGAAACAGGGAAAGTGATTGAGAATAATCCTCCCGTACAAAGGTAAGAATATGACATACAAAAAAAGATTAGACGGAAGAGCTGTTGATGAAACAAGAAAGATCTCAGCAAAAGTAGGTATAATAAAGAACGCGCAAGGCAGTGCAGTCTTTCAGATTGGTGCAACAACTGCGATTGCAGCAGTATACGGGCCAAGAGAATTACACCCTAAATTTTTGCAGAATCCTGACACAGGAGTATTGCGATGCAACTATAATATGATGCCTTTTTCAGGTCATGGCGAAAGAGTAAGACCTGGCCAGAATAGAAGAGCAAAGGAAATTTCTATGGTGACAGAACAAGCATTAGCTCCTGCTCTTAATTTGAAAAATTTCCCCAATGCTGTTGTTGATGTTTTTATTGAGCTACCCCAAACAGATGCAGGAACACGATGTGCAGGAATTTGCGCTGCGTCTATGGCATTAGCTGATGCGGGCTTTGAAATGAAAGACCTTGTTGTTGCAATTGCTGTAGGAAGAGTAGATGACCATCTCGTTGCTGACCTTAACTATGATGAAGAATCTTATGAATGTGATGCAGGTGTTGCTGATATTCCTGTTGCGATGCTCGCAAATAGTGGAGAAATTACCCTTCTTCAGGATGATGGTGATATTACAGCTCAACAACTCAAGGAAGCACTCCAACTTGCAAAGAAAGTAGGGAAAAAGATCTATGAAGTGCAGAAACAAGCATTGAAGGAAAAGTTTACAGGTGAAGAAAAATGAGCTTAAAAGATGAACAACGTGCTCACGTTTTAAAAGCATTACATGCTGATTTGCGTTATGACGGAAGAAAAAAAGAAAGTTTTCGTAAAGTCATTGTAGAATATGATATTTCTAAGTCAGCAGAAGGATCAGCTCGCGTAAAGATCGGAGACACTGAAGTACTTGCAGGAGTAAAAGTCGCAATTGAAACTCCGTATCCTGATACTCCGGAACAAGGAAGTCTCATGGTAAATGCAGAATTGCTTCCTCTTTCAAGTGCACGCTTTGAACCTGGTCCCCCTTCGACAGAAGCTGTCGAACTCGCAAGGGTAGTAGACAGGGGGATTAGAGAGTCTGCAGCCATTGACACTAAAAAATTGTGCATTGCCAAAGGAGAAAAAGTATGGATGGTTATGATTGACATTTGTACCATTAATGATGCGGGAAATCTTATTGATGCAAGTAGTCTTGCGTCACTTGCTGCATTAAAACAAGCTCGATTTCCAGAATATGATGGCAAAAAGATTGATTTTATGACTAAGACAAAGAATCCTATCCCTCTCTTAAAAGAGCCAATTGCTATTACTGTTTTTAAGATTGAGGATCAACTGTTTGTAGATCCTTTAAGAGATGAAGAAGACGTGATGGATGCACGATTAACCGTAACGACAACTGCTGATGGAAAGATTTGTGCACTGCAAAAAGGTGGCAATGGCATTCTTACGATAGAAGATATTGATGCGATGACTCAGCTTGCAATGGAAAAGTCAGAAGAGTTACGCGAAAAGTTGGAGTGAGCACATGGAAGATAAATTAACCAAATTTGAAAAAGCACGATTAATCGGAAGCAGAGCATTGCAAATCTCTATGGGAGCTCCTTTTTTAGTAAAGCTTTCTGAAAAAGATCTGGAAGGCATAGGATATAACCCTATTGAAATTGCAAAGAAAGAACTAGCAGCAGGAGTACTGCCCATTAAAGTAAAAAGGCAGACTCCCAAACCAGAAGAAACACAAGCAAGCTAAGATTATTTCTTTTATTTTGACTGTTTGTTATTCTTTTTGAAAGAGTTTAATGTTTTTAATATATTTATTTTAAAAAAAAGAGAAAATGAAAAGAGATTATTATGGATTGGGAACGATAGCAAGAAGGTCAATATGATATTGAAGGTAAAGATCTTTAATCCTATGAGTAGTGATTCCTAGAGGTCCCTGACGATTGTTAGGATGTGTCGTTGCAAGAAAAGTTTCTAATGCACCAACATTGTTTGCACCAGAAAGATTTCTTACTAGTCTCACATCAGTTACAAGATCAGGATGCGCAGTTAAATAAGCTCTTAGAACAGCTTGTCTTGCTTTTTCTCCTAATATACCCCATAGTTGAAAATCCGGGAGTTCTGTAACATCTGCACTTGTTGGTTCCCCCTCTTTTCCAAGAGTAAGAGCAACACTATCCGGTTTTCCTTCACCCCATTTACTAGGGAAGTAAATAATGGTAATGCCACTTATGCGATATGCTTCATGTCCAAGAGGTTCTGGTCCTTGCCGTGGATCATTTTCCGGAGTTGCCATAAGTACCAATGATCTAAACTTTCTTATAAAACTTGTCCCTCTAGTTTATAAAGGAAGCTTCCTCGAGGCATTATATGGCTATTACAGACGAAAAGGTAACTGCGGAGAAATTAGCAAAATATTTCGATGTTACAGATCAAGCTTTAAAAAAAGTAAAGCTTACCAAACAAGGGAAGATTGATTGGGAAAAAGCTGCTGAAGACTTCTTAGATATGGCACAACGTTATTTTGATGATGCTCATCATTTTGCAAAACAAGGAAATATAGTTACTGCTTTTGCTGCTCTGAATTACGCGCACGGTTGGTTAGATGCGGGTGCACGTCTTGGTTTATTTGATGTTGATGGTGATAATAGACTGTTTACAGTTGACAAAGAGTATGTTGAGTCGTTAACAAAGATAAAATGAACCCACTTGATACGTTTGTTAAGAGTATTCTAAAAGAACATCGTGAAAACATTATCAGTATTCTTCAATTTGGTTCAAAAAAGAAAAGCAAAGAAAGCGATATAGACTTATTTATTTTGCTCAAAAAGAGGGATGATATTCAAAAAATAATAAAAACGATACGAGAAAGTGAAAATCTTATTCACCTATCTCACACACCCTTCACCTATTTTTTAGAAAGTCATTTTTTAGTATCGAATGAGTATACGGGAATTCACAGTATTCTGATCGGAAAAGATGAGTTAACAGAAGAGTTTAAACCAAAAAGTATACGATTAAAGATACTTACTAATTTTTTAATAAGTAATACGATCTTCTTACATAACCTTAAAAAACAATATCAAATACTCTACGGAAGAGATGTCATAAAAAATATAAAAATTCCCCTGATGAAGAAGAGAGATAAATATTTGTGTTTTCCTCTTTCTTATCTCATTTTATGTTGTGCTCTTTTTACTTTTCCTAATAAAAATACGTTTAAAATCTGGTGTTTTAAAGCAACAAAGTATTATGTAGAAAATATGAGGGTATATACGGGAACGAAAGACCTTCCACTTGACTTAAAAATGTATAGTGTTGCACAAAAATATCGCTATAATCCAGAACAATACAGAGGAAGTAGGTTATTGTTGTATATGCTATCATGGAAATCACTCATTAAGAATTGTTTTATAGTTTTATATAGAAAAGGATAAGATCCTCTTTTTATGTTGTTTATTACTTTCTTATTTTATTTTGGAGATGTCATTCTTATTTATTATTTTATGTGTGTTTATTTTTATTATTTCTCTTTATACAAAAATTAAAAGTATAACAAAAATTTCAAAGTGAAAAGTAAAAAAAAGAGAATTTAAAAAGGAAATTACATCCTAATTGGCTTTGCAACGAGTGTCATGAACATGGCATCAAAGATGGTCATGTCTGTTGAAACAGAATAGAATTTGGCTCCTATTTCTTCTGAGAGGCGTGCTATTTCTTTATTGTGTTCTTCCAATTGTTCACCGTATCTTTTTTTCAGATAAGGACTGATAAACGTGCGCATGACAGCATTGCTTTCCAGGTCTTTCAGACGAAAGTCTCCTTCGAGGTTTAACTTTTTCTCTACTTTGTCTAAAACTTGGATCAGTTTTATTTCATGATCTTTAAATTGGTAAAGCGTATTGCGAAGGCTTTCAATGGGATAAAGAAAATCTGAAATGATAATGATCAAAGACCGAAAACGTAAGGTTTTACGATATTGGCCGAGTGAAGTATCAATGTCCGTTTTTCCTTCGGGTGTTTTTTTATTGAGGTAATCTACCATTGCTGCGAGCTGTTGTCTTCCTCTTTTTGGCCTATAGCGTTCCAAGCTTTCTCCGAAAGTGCTTAAGACAAATTTTTCATTGTTTTTAAGAGAAAGATACGCATAACCAAGTCCTATCATGGCTGCAAATTCTGCTTTTTTGAAATTGGTTCCGAAATTCATACTTCCTGAATAATCCACAAAAATGTGTACTTGTAAATTGCGTTCTTCTTCGTAGCGTTTGACATAGAGTTTGTCTGTTCTGGCGAAGACTCTCCAGTCTATTGTTCTAAAGTCATCTCCTGGAGTATAGGCAGCGTGGTCTTTATAGATTAATCCTCTTCCAACTGCGTTACTTTCTCGCTCTCCGATGTAGTTAGAGTTTACCTTTCTATTAATGACGAGGTTAAACTTGTCCAGTTGATGTAAAAAACTCGTGTCGATCATTTTAAAAGTTGTTTGATAACATCATCTTCGTTCATGTTATGACGTTCTGCTTCAAAGTTTAACACGATACGGTGGCGCAAAACTGGCAATGCCATCTCATTGATATCTGCTTTGCTGACGTATTTTCTTCCTTCCAGGAGGGCACGTGCTTTTGCAGAAAGAATTAATCCAATAGATGCCCGGGGTGATGCACCATATTCGATGATGTTCTTTTTCACTCTTGTGGAGGTAACTAATTGTACAGCATAGCGTTTGATGTCATTTGCTATGGGAATTTGTCTTGTCAATTGTTGGAGTTGCAAAATGCTCTGTTTGGTAATAATGGGTTTTAATTTAATATTTTTGAGCACTTCTGCATATCTGTTCACAATTTCTATTTCTTCCTCAAATTTAGGATAATCCAATTTAATCTTGAGTAAGAAACGGTCTTGTTGTGCTTCTGGTAAAGGATAGGTTCCTTCTTGTTCTATGGGGTTTTGAGTTGCAAGTACGAAAAAAGGTTTGTCTAATTCAAAGGTTTTGTTTCCTACGGTAACTTGTTTTTCTTCCATTGCTTCGAGCAGTGCCGCTTGTGTTTTGGGAGTAGCTCGGTTGATTTCATCTGCTAAGACGACATTTGCAAAGACAGGTCCTTCTTGAAATTTGAACACTCTTTTTCCTGCTGTTTCTTCGATAATATACGTTCCGGTAATGTCAGAGGGCATGAGGTCAGGGGTGTTTTGGATCCTGCTGAACTTTAAGTCCATGATTTGTGACATGGTTTTAATAGAAAGTGTTTTTGCCAATCCAGGATAGGATTCAAGCAACGCGTTACCATTGCAAAAAATGGCAATCATGATTTGGCGTAATGCTTCATCTTGTCCTACAATGACTTTCCCAATTTCTTCAAACATATAATCAAATGTTCGTTTGACATTTTCAATTGCTCCCATAGTTGTTCACCTTTTTTATGTAGTTGCGATACCTTGAAAGTAGAGTTGTACCACTTCCTTGTTTTCTTGCACGAATTGTGAGTCTGTTTCAAAGGATCTGTCTGTGCTCGCAGCGAGCTCTCCTGTAAAGGGATTTCTGTTGAATTCAACGTCTTTAGGTTTATCTACCTGGCTAAGGTCGAGTTCTGTTGCTACGGGATTAAATTGAAGCTGAAGCTCTTCACTGCCGAGCTCTGCAATGGATTCTTCTCCAAAGATAGAGCCTCCTGCTCCTGCTCTGTTTTCTTCTTCAGGATAACTTTCATCTTCATAAGGACTTCTCCTGTTTTGGTCTTGAAAATTGTTAACAAGATCATTCACATCAAGGAAGGAGACATTAAATGCTGCAAAGAGGAGGATGAGAAAGCTGAGTAAGGTAATGACCAGGAGTCTTCTTGAGACTTTACGAAAATCGATGAAGTCAGAAACACGAATATTTCGCATTTTTGCAAGTACTTCTTCATGGAGCGCATTAACAATTTCATTGTCTTTGTCAAGGTTGTCTGCTGATGTTCTTAATTCTTCTTGGAGTGTAGGTGTTTTTTCTTCTACTAAGGTGAGGTTTACTTGTCTTTGGAGATTTTTGAAGTGAAAAAGGAAGTATGCTCCAAAAGGTATGAGTGCCCAGCTCCAGGGTAATGAGATAAGCAGGAGGAGGATGATAGAGAGTAAGAAAACAAGAAGGCTATCCAGCAAGCAGGTTAAGAGGTTAATAGACCTCAAGGTAGCGTGAATTTCCCTGATTGCTAGGATGATCTGTTTTCTTACCATGGTGTTATGTTGAGGGATTTTGGCATGCTTGCAACTGTGAAGAATAATCAGCTGCCTGATCCTTCCAATAATTAACTTGCACTGCCAAATCACTGATTTGTGCTTCCTTTTCAGCTACCTTTCTTTTTTGAAAGGTAATTTCTGCTTGTGCTTCACTTAAGGAGCGTTGTGCATTATCAAGCTGACTTTCTAGTGATGATTTCTGTGATGAAAGTTTGTCTCTTTCAGATTCAAGTTCTTCGTTTTCGCTTCTGATTCCTGTGAATTGTTTTCCAATTTCTTCTTCTCGTTCTGCTTTGAGCGTTAATTCTTCTCGTGTTTTGTTGAGGATGGTAGTTTTGAGTTGGAGTTCTTTTTCCATTTTTTTGAGGTTGTTAAGTTTTTCATTATATTCGTCATTGATTGCGGAGAAGTTTTGTTGGTAGTAGATGGTTGCTCCTACTAAGACTGTGAGTGATATGACAACTAGGAAAAGCAGTACGATGTTTGCATTTCTGTCAATGTAGCTCATGGTTTTCCCTCAAATTCTTCTTTTTTTAGTAATATCCCTTTTTTATCAGTTTTTTATCTTTTAACACCTGATTTTTTATTAACCTTTCCTATTTTATATTGAGTTTTGTCAATTTTGTCTTTTTTTGTTATCTTGTTTCTTGATCTTTCTTCTTTTCTATTCTTATTTTTTATTTATCTCTTTTGTCTTATTTCTTTCATTTTTTTATCAATCTTTTACTATTTTTTGCGCCATTGCGGAGATTTGCTCCTCCGTTGATCGGAGATTTTGCGTCGAAGGCACTGCATGAATCGTGCCTTCTCCTGATTTTGCTCCAAGGCAATGGCACTCTTATTTTATTCCAAGGTAATGAATTCTCATTTTAGTTTATCCCAATGTTTGTCTTTTATTGGAAATGATTTTTCTCATGAAGATCTCTAAGAGGAAGATGATGAGTGCTGCTACGACAAATGGCCATCGTAAGTCGTCTTTCTTACGTTCCGTGCGGATGGAAAGCGATTTAATATGCTCTACAATGCCTTGAATTTCGTCTTGTTGGAACATTTTTCCTCCGGTAACTGAAACGATGTTGCGCAAATCTTGGTGCATGCCTATTTCTTCAAGTTCAACAGGATAATTTGCTGCAAAGACGGTAGTTAAGACTTGATTGAATCCTTGTTGTGTGGGTGTAATTTCTCCTTTGTAAAGGTCTTCTTCTGTTTTATAAAAGAGTACTCCTTCTGCTGATGGAGGTATCTTGCTTTTTACACTGATTTCAGTAGGAGTATAGACTCTTGTATCGAGTACAGAGATAAAGCTGTCACTTTTTCTATCAGGGTCTCCTGATGCCCAGTTAACAACCCTGGTCATCATGCGTGAATTGTTTTTGCTCAGCAATTGTGCAGCATAAAGGCCACCATCGTCTGTAGAGAGTGCTGCTACTCTTCCGAGGCCAAAGCGCCAGACTGTTAAGAGCGGATCGCCTTGGGATGTGGTAAGCAATAGTCTTCCTGCTGATTTGGGAACAACTTGGTTAAAGCCAAGTACACTAGCGCTAATGTCTAAGTCTTCAGTAATAAAATGATTGCTGTTAAGCACGACAACTCCATACGCTTCTCCTGATTGTTCATCAATTTCACCAAAGAGAATTTTTAATTTATTATGTTGTTCTGCTCTGAAATAGATTCCTGAAGTCATGTCTGCGATTGCACTCATCAAGGGCTCATTTGTTTTCCCTCCTACGCCAATAGAGTAAATCTTAATGCCAAGGCCTTTTGCAAGTTCTGTTGCTGCAATGGTTCTCGGAACAATTTGAGTTATTCCATCACTGATGAGAATAATATTTTTACTTCCTTGGGTTGTACGGAGAATGTCTATTGCTCGTAAAAGTCCTGCATCAATGAGCGTTCCCCCTCCATCTTGCAATCGTTTGAGTTTTGTTTCAAGATCTTGTTTTTCAAAAATATACGTGAGAGGTTCGATAAGGTAAGAGTCTACGTTAAATGCGACAACTGCGAGTTTATTATCAAAGCGAAGATCTGTAAGCACATTGAGTGCAAGGGCTTTTTCTACGTCAACAGCAACAGCTCCTCCTGCTGTTTGTTGTCCTGTACTTCCTGAAATGTCGATAACAAGGACAATGTTCACATCTCCTTCTTTTTTTGCTGCTGATCCTACATGCACGGGAAGAAGAGTTTCAAACACGCTTCCGCTATAAGCTCCTCGTTCATAGCTGTTGAGTCCTCCTACAACAAAAAGGCCATTGCCTTCAGTAACGTAATTTGTGAGAAGATCCATTTTGCTATCGAGGCGTGAAGAGGGAATGTCATTGATGACAATGGTATGGTAACGTGAGAAGTCTTCTGTTAATCCTTGGGAACGCGTTACTTCATAAGCTTGGGAAAGCATGGTTTGCAAAGGAGAGTCTTTTTCTGAGTAAAAAAGTACTCGGGGCTTGGAAACAACATGCACGGTTTTGTAAAATACGTTATTTTCTGTGAATGCATCCTCAGTGTCAAGATAGGCAGAAATGCGATGTGTACCATCACTAAAAGTAGCAGTAACCGTACAATCAGTAATGGAAATAGGAGCGCAAGCAACAATTTGATCGTCCACAAGAACTCGGAGAGGAGCTTGGGTAATATCTCCGGTAGTTTTTATGCTGACCAGGAACTGGTTTTCTATGTTTTCAAGTGTTTTATCAGGACCTTTGATCGTTACTCTTGCATCAGGTTTTTTTGCAACAAGATCGAGTGCGCTAATGGAAGCATTTAAGCGTGAAGCGTAGAGTGCTACATCTCCTAGGTCTGCTCCTTTGTTGTTGTTTCCATCGCTAATCAGGAGCACATTTTCATGAGCGCCGAGATGATCGAGCACCGCATCTCCCAATGCTGAGAAACTGGTTCCAGGAATATTACTTACTTCGACATCTATTTGTGATTCTAATTGTCTGATCATATTTTCTACATTGCTTGTGTCCATGATACTCATAGAAGTTGAGTTGTCGATGATAATTCTCACAAAAGGTTCCCCTTCTATGGTTTTAGTTTGTTCTACATATGGCGTTGCTAAAGCGATGAGGAGCAGGATAAAGATAAGGGTTCTTGTGAATAAGATGAGTTTGCGTTGCTGCTTGCGAATAGCAAGGAATAACGGTTTGTCTTCTTCTTCATTGAGTTTGACAAAATCCCTTCTCAACAACCAGATCATAATAAAAAGAAGGGGGATAATAACAAGTAAAGCAAAGGGGTATTTGAGGTAACCTACTTGGAGAAATTGCATAAGCTGACCGAGCATGTCTTGGTACCAGACCATCAGACATCACCCCTAAATTTGATATAAACTAATTCGAGGAAGAGCATAACACATGCTGCAATGAGAAGTGGAATTTCCCATTCTAATTCTCTTTCTTCAGTAATGGGCTTGAGTTCTGCTCTTGTACTTTCTTGGCCGACAATTTCTTTTGCTGTAATGTCGGATTCTTTGGGGTCAAGGAGGTTTACTGCAATGCTTCTGTCTCCGACTTGGTAAATGCCTTGAAGTTCATAGATAAGAGTTCCTTGGTTAATACTTTTTCCATTGGGAAGAGTAATGCGTTCTGTTCTGTCAAGAAGGAGAGTGTCCCCTACTTTTGCGTTAAGATTTTGAATGCTTTTTTTGTCTATGATAAATTCAAGAAGTCCTTTCCAAAAGATAGGATAACTTGGGCTGAATTTGAAGTCGCTGGCTTCTTCCATGATTCCATAATAGATGATTTTTCCTTTTCCAAGACGTTGAAGTGCAATGACTGTGCTGTTTCGTGCTGAAACAATGGTAATAGTATCCTCTTTAGGTGATGCTACAAAGTATTGCTCTACAGATCCGAAGTCAATGTTTTTGGTAAATCTATTTACTTGTTCAGTAATTAGAGGTGCTCCTGAGGAGCGTTGCAGAATGTCAACAGGAAGTAAACCTCTGTAATCAACACTGGGCATATTGGGAAATGCGTGAATAATAAGGCTTATTCCTTCTTGTTCTACTTGTTTTTTGAGATCTTCAAAAGTTCCCGGAAGAATTTTTCCAGGGTCTGCATCATGGAAAATGTAGATCTGCTTATTTTTTTCTATGATTGGTGGTATAGAATGGCTGAAGGTTGCTTGTTGGAATGACTCAACTGCTGATTTGAGAAAGATGGAGAGGTTTTGTGATACTACATTGACGCTCACTTCTTCTTTTGACGGAGCGCTGAGGTAAAGTACATTATCGACTTCAAAGTCATCATTGACTTCAAGGCTTACTTTGGTTACTTTTTCAGGTGTGGTAAATGCAAAGGGCTCAATGGACTTAGGCTCAATGTGAAGCTGTTTTTGAAGGTTTGAAATGCTCACGGTTACGGTTTCATCTTGGTCATTATAATTTTTGATGTAGACGGTTGTTGTTTTTTCGTCAATGGTAAGATCAACAAAGCCAACATTCTTAACAGGTCTTCCGGTTGCGGTGTTAACGAGGTCAACAACGATGTTACGCGTGCGTAAAATGTCTGCTGCAATTTCTGGGGGAGTTCCTTCAGTGTTGATAAAGTCGCTAAGGACGATGACTCTGCCTTCTTTGCCTGACATGAGTTCTCCTGCAAGAAGAATGGAGTCCCCTATTTTGGAGGTAGTGTCAAGAGGTTTAAGTTCCTTGAGGAATTGAAGTGCTTCTCCTCCGTTTGCTGATTCGAGTGCAATTTGAGGAGCTTGTTTTGCGAGAATGATGGTATTTGAACTACCGAGGGAGTCTTTTGCCTTGCTGATAGCTCTTGCAAAGCGTGTTGTTCCTCCGTCTTGTACTTGACTAGATGCTGATACATCAATGACAAAGATAGTGTTTTCTGCTGTGATATCATGGGTATAGGTTTGGTAAGGTTCTAGTAATTGAGTACAAAGGAAGAGAAAAACGAGAAGCTGAATAAGAAAAAGGAGATCGTTGAGAAAGTTGCGGAAAAAGCTAGATTTTCTTCTTCTTTCCCGTGTGGTAAAAAAGAACATTAAGGAAGGTATATTCATCTTTTGGGGTCTTGGTCTGATGAGGTAGAGCAAAATAAAGGGGACTAAAATAAGGAAAGAATAGAATCCGAGTTGATTTGCTATGCCTACTACCATGAGAATTTCTTCACCGCGTTCATCCCTTAATCCTCATCCTCTTCTGGAGCCATGACCTTTATAAACGTTTCTATAAGTGATTATAGTTCAGTTTTCTGAAGCTGTACCGTCCTCAAGTCGAGCTTTTTAGACAAGAAAATAAGAAGTGACAAGGGGGAAGTTCCTCAGATTTTTAAGAAAAATCTGGTAAAAACAGGTGCGGCATAAAGCCACACGAAAAAGTGGGCTTGAGCGAAGCGAAACTCACATCGGTTCCAATTGACGAAACAATTGCGGGGAATGTCATTCGTCGAGATAAAAATTGCAAGCGAGAAGATGGTACAGCTTCAAGAAGGAGTAGAGTAAATCTCCGTAGGAGTGCTCAAAAAGAAGAGAGAAAATGATGAATAGAAAAAATAAAAAAATGGTGAAAAGAAAAGACAAAAAGTACGTAATCAGGATTAATTACCTCCAAAAATCCTTGATTTTTGTGCAAGTCAGTAATAATCAAAAAGAAATAACAAGCGAGAAGCCGGCAACCCCAAGCGAAGCGAAGTTTTCTACTAAGCCCTTTTTTCGGCTAATATGAAACCCTTATTTTAATGATGATCAAAATAAGATTTTTTCCCATTCTTATTAGCCTATCGATGTTGTAGGCTATAACTCTTGTAAATGCTTTTACTTTTTGGCATTTGTTGTTTTTGCTTCTGATGTGGTGTCCATTTCTTTTTTTGAACATATCGATGCTTGTTTCTATGCGGTTTCTTTGTAGGTATTCGCCATAATCGAATACATCGTATGTTTTTTTACGATATGTGCCATGGCGTTTGTATTTTGGGATATGCAAGTTCTTTTGCAAGATTAATGGGTAAGCATGGAGTTGTTCAAACACTTGTTTGAACATTTCATCGCTATCATAACAACGATCAGCATAAAATATTTTAGGTTTGTAATGTTTGCTAAGTTTTTTTACCATGATCTTTGCATCGATAAGATCATGTCTTGGTTTCTTACGAAACCTAGCAAGTAAGATCATGAATGTGTTTATATCGACGATAAAACTTGCTTTCAAGAAAGGTCTTTTCTTGAAAGGCAAGCCTATTCTTTTGCAATAATGCGGACTCGCATTATCCAAACTAATTCCTGTACTATCAATTGCAACCTTTTCAGGTTGTTCTACCAATTTCTTGAAAGCTAGAACAAGTTTATCGATTACCAAGCTTGGTAATCGTTGAGCAAACTTAATCAAAGTGGTATAATGGGGTAGTTCATTCAAGCCAAGATAACATCGTAAGCTGATGTTATCAGCTAAATCAGTTAATAATTCTTCGTAGGTAAATTTTCTGGCTTGCTTGTATACTAGCATGAACAAATGCTGATAATTGGTATAGATCTTATTGGCATACTTTGAGAAGTACAAGGGAACTTTGCCAATTTGGCAAAGTTCATAGCAAAAATCAGCAACCTTTTTAAACTTCGAAATTATAATTTCCATTGGTAGTCACCTCGTCTATAAAACTCGTTCTTTCAAACAGTTTATCGACGAGACTACTACTTAAATATTCCTATTCTAAAACAGAGGGTTTCATATTAGCCCCTTTTTCCACAAGGTTTATATAGAACCCACCTTTCTAAAGTAGGATATTATCCTACCTTTTGACCATGATGCTCAAAGAACATCTCCAAAATGCAGATCCTGCGATTGCAAGAGTTATCTTATCTCTTGCAAAAGGAGCACTTCAAGTAAAAAGATTTTTCTATACGACCATACATCAAACAGGAACAAAAAATCAGTATGGAGAAGAACAATTAGAATTAGACACTGCAGCAGATCGCTATTGGGTAGAACTACTCGAGAAAGTAGATGATGTAAAGACTATTGTAACAGAAGAGCGTGAAGGCATTCTCGAAACAGGAAGAACAAGAGGTTTGGGCATTGCCCTTGATCCTATGGACGGAGTTTCAAGCATGGAAACAAACCTTAGCCTGGGACCTATCTTTGGCATTTTCAAAAATGGTATCATGACAGGACCGGAAACAAAAATAATAGCAGCGATGTACATTCTTTATGGCCCCCTCACAACGCTGGTCTATAGTGTGGGAAAAGGTACTCATGAATTTGTATTACAAGAAGATGGTTCTTGGAAATTAAGAAGAGAAAACATAAAAATTCCTGAAGGAAAGATATACGTGCCGAGCGGAACAAGGGACAAATATGTTCCTGATCACGAAACCTTAATGCAAAGATTAGAAAAAGAAGGTTATAAAATTCGTTGTGTAGGAGCAATGATAGCAGATGTGAATAATATTCTAGTGCACGGTGGCTTTTATTGTTATCCTAAACTCAAGGACAATCCTGAAGGAAAGATACGGTTACTCTTTGAATGTCTTCCGATGGCTTTTCTTGTTGAACAAGCAGGAGGCTATGCAAGTGATGGTCAACAGCGTATGCTTGATATAAAACCCGTTAAACCCAATCAAAAATCTCCGATTTATATAGGAAGTCATGACTTGGTAAAAGCAATTCAGGTGAGGTGAAGAATAATGAATCAAATAGATGTTTTAGTACCGGCAGATGTGCCTGAAGATAAAAAAGCAGAATACATTAAAAATTTCCTCGTTGCAACACGATACACAGGAAAGCTCATGCTCTTTGCAGGAGATCAAAAAATAGAGCATATGAATGATGATTTTTATGGAACAACAGACTTGGAAGGAAAAGAAACCAAGATCCCCTTAGATGATGCTGATCCTGAGCATTTGTTTAAGATAGCATCCCAAGCAACCATAGGAGTCTTTGCTTCCCAACTGGGTTTAATAGCACGATACGCTCCTTCGTATCCAAGAGTTCCTTATTTGATTAAATTAAATTCAAAAACGCATTTGGTAAAAACTACACAGCATGATCCAAGCAGTAAGATGTTGTGGAGTGTGGATGATGTTATAAAATTCAAGCAACAGACAAAATTAAAGGTTGTGGGAGTGGGTTTTACCGTCTATGCTGGAAGTGAATATGAAGATGAGATGATGAGAGAAGCAGCGCAGATTGCTTTTCAAGCGCATCAGCAGGGTTTGCTTACGGTATTTTGGATGTATCCCCGAGGGAAAGCTGTTCCGAATGAAAAAGATCCTCATCTCGTTGCTGGAGCTGCAGGAATGGGTGCATGTCTAGGTTCTGATTTTGTAAAAGTGAATTATCCTAAGCCAAAAGAAGGAAGTGCTGCAGAAGCATTCAAGGAAGCTATTACTGCTGCAGGAAGAACAGGAGTGATTACCAGTGGTGGTAGTTCAAAAGCAGTAAGAGCATTTTTGCAAGAAACCTGGGACCAGATTCATATCAGCGGAGCAAGAGGGAATGCAACAGGAAGAAACATTCACCAAAAACCTTTGACAGAAGCAATCCGTATGGCAAATGCGCTCTCTGCAATAACACTTGGCAATAAAGACGTTGACTTCGCAGAGAAAGTCGCAAAAGGAGAAATACCATTTAAGTTGGGAGAATAAAAGATATATGGTTATTCACCGTCGGAAAGTCAAACACCTACTGAGCGATCATTGCCTTAAAGGTGGTCACCGTCCTCAGGTCGAGCGTTTAGACAGAAAAAATAGACAAAGCTGAGGGGGATGTCCCCATCGGGGATAAGCGATGAATAAACAAAAAGGATAACTACGCGAGAAGACGGTGACCGAAAGAAAATAAAATAGGAAAAATTGATAAAAAAATATGGAAAAATATGAAAAAATAAAATATCCAAAGAGAAACACGATGATACGCATTGCAATTAATGGTTTTGGAAGAACAGGAAGGTGCGCATTACGCCACGCACTGCAAAACAAAAAGATAGAAGTCATTGCAATTAACGGAACTTCTGACGCAAAAACCATGGGGCATTTATTCCAGTATGATTCTACCTATGGAACCTGGCAGGGAAATCTCGAAATCAAAGAAAAAAGCATGATCGCGAATGGAAAAGAAATAAAAGTATTTGCAGAACGGAATCCAGAACATCTTCCTTGGAAAGACTTGAATGTTGATATTGTTTTAGAATGTACAGGAATTTTCAAAGATCGCGAAGGGGCTGAAAAGCATCTCAAAGCAGGTGCAAAGAAAGTTATTATTGGAGCACCTTCCAAAGGAGAAGATATCACCATTGTTATAGGAGTGAATGATAACCAGTTAAAACCAGAACATAAGATTATTTCTAATGCTTCCTGCACAACCAATTGTTTAGCACCTGTTGTAAAAGTATTGCAGGAGAGTTTTGGCATAGAAAAAGGATTTATGACAACGATACATGCATACACGTGTGATCAGCAATTATTAGACAAAACCCATGAAGATCTGCGCAGGGCTAGCTATGCAACAAAATCGATGATTCCCACAAGCACAGGAGCATCCAAAGCATTAAAGTTAGTGATTCCGGAAATGAAAGATAAGATTGCAGGATTAGCAATTCGTGTACCCACAGAAACGGTTTCGCTGATTGATCTTGTGGTCATACTAAAAAGAGAAGCAAGTTGTATCTTGCGATTTTAAGGGAGATGAACACTCAGCAATCGTAGATGGTTTAAGCACGCAAGTAATGGGTAATACTGCAAAAATACTTGCTTGGTATGATAATGAGTGGGCATATGCAAAAAGATTGGTTGATCTTGCAGAGAAAACAGGTGATCATGATGGGATATGATTTTCTTACTTTAGATGATGTTGAGGTAAAGAACAAAGTGGTTCTTGCAAGAGTAGATATCAACTGCCCCATAGATCCTGCCACAGGACTTATCACCAATGATGAACGCATTAAGTTACATGCTGCGACGACCTTAAAAGAATTACGTGACAAAGGTGCAAAGACTGTTGTGCTTTCCCATCAAGGAAGGCCAGGAGATAATGAGTTTATTTCCCTACAACAACATGCTGAGCTTTTAAAAAAATATTTGGGAAATCATATACAGTTTGTTGATGATATTTTTGGAAGCAATGCAAAAGAGCATATCAAAAAGATGAATCCGGGAGACATCCTCGTCTTGGAAAATGTGCGCTTTTTTTCTGAGGAAACCTTGGAAAGACCTGCTGATGTCCAGGCACATTGTATTCTGGTAAAGGCATTGGCAGCAGTGAGCGATCTTTTTGTAAATGATGCTTTTGCAGCTATTCATCGTTCACAACCGAGTCTGGTAGGTTTTGGAGAAATGCTTCCTACGGTTGCAGGGAGAGTTGTTGAAAAGGAAATTGCCGCATTGCAGAAAATACTCGTGCAACCTCAGCGTCCTATTGTTTACCTTTTGGGAGGTGTGAAAGTAAAAGAGTCTCTCAAAGTAATTAAAAATTTAATGAAGCAGAATCAGGCAGATGTCATTCTTACGGGTGGTATTCTTGGTAATTTGTTTCTTGCTGCAAAAGGATATGATCTGGGTCCTATTTCTTTAGAAGTATTGCAAGGAAAGGAAATTCTTCCCCTTCTTCCCCAGGCAAAGGAACTTATTGAAAAATATGGTGATAAGATTGAAACTCCTGTTGATGTTGCCGTGAAGAAACAAGAAGAACGCATTGAGGTAAGAGTAGCAAAATTACCAACTCCTTATATCATCTCTGATATTGGAAGAGAAACAGTAGGGAGGTACAGCAAGATTCTTGAGGATGCCAAAACAATCGTGATTAACTCACCTATGGGAAGGTTTGAGATTCCTGGTTTTGAGTATGGAACCTATGCCCTATTGGAAAAAGTATCATGTGAAAATGCCTATACTGTTGTAGGAGGAGGTCATAGTGCCAAAGTAGTTGCAGATATGGGCATTGCAGAAAAATTTAGTCATGTCAGCATTGGTGGAAGAGCAACCTTATATTATCTTTCTGGTGAAAAAGCTCCAGTTATGCAAATGCTGCAAAAGGCAAAGCAGAGAGTAAAATAGGGAAAAAGAAATAAGAACAAACTTTTAAGATTACAATCCTATAAAAAAATGGTAATTACACGATTATGAAGCTGCACCGTCCTCAAGTCGAGCGTTTTGACGAAAAGTATAGACGAAGCGAAAGGGGAAGCTCCCAGCGGGAATGAGCGAAGAAGAAACAAGTAGGACAACCACGCGAGAAGACGGTACAGCTTCAGAACACTAAAGTATTACAAAAAATAGAAGAGTATAAAAAGATGAAAAAACAAAAATAAGTGAAATAAAAAAATAAAAAATATAAGATTCAAAAAAATACTAAAAATAAACGAGAACAAAAATGATTTTAGTCAATTTCAAAACAACAAAAGAAGGAACGGGAGAAAACGCTGTAAAGCTTGCAAAGATTTGTGAGAAAATACAAAAAGAAACGAAAATAGAAATTGTTCCTGTTGTGCAAGCTGCAGATTGTTACAGAGTAAGTAAAGCAGTACATACAAAAATATTTGTGCAACATATCGATCCTGTTGAATACGGTGCAAATACGGGAAATATTTTGCCCGAAGCAGTAAAACAAAATGGAGCAGTAGGAACGTTAATTAATCACGCTGAAAAGCAAATTGATTTAAACGTTATAAAAAAGACAATTGAAAGAGCAAAAGAATTGAATTTGATAACAGTAGTATGTATTGCAAAGCCAAGTTTAGCAAAAAAAGTTGCGCAGATGAGTCCTGATTATCTTGCCATTGAACCTCCTGAGCTTATTGGGGGAAATATTTCAGTAGCAACAGCAAAACCAGAGTTGATTGTTCAATGCGTAGAAAATGCGGATGGCACTCCTGTATTGTGCGGTGCAGGCATTAAAACTATTGAAGACGTAAAAAAAGCACTTGAGTATGGTGCAAGAGGAATTCTTATAGCGTCAGGTATAACAAAAGCAGACAATCCCGAAGCAAAATTGAGAGAGTTAGCAAAAGGTTTTCAGTAAGAAGCGTTCTTATTTTTTATTGATGATAAAGATACTTAAAAAAATTATGAATTGGAAAAAAATGGGAGAGATAGCAGTTACTCCCTCACAATCGTTTTATTTCTACAGAAACAGCATTATCAAGCACCCTGATCTCTCGAGGACAAAGAGTATATTCAAGATGATTTTTTTCACAATAAGTAATAATTTCTTTTTTTTCTTTTTCATTTTCAAAAAGAATAATAACGTTAATACCATATCGGGTTGGGAAGAGTATTTTTTTATTTTTTTCTTGTAATTCTTTGATAACAGGGATTCTTTTTTGTTGTAAAAAGCGTAAGCGATCTTGTAATCCCTTAACAGCATTTTTTATTTCTTGCAATTCTTTTTCACTAAAAGAGAAAGGTATAAAATGGTCAAGAAACGTGTCATCATCACATGCTATAAACCCCGCTTTTCCAAAACCGATTTTTAAAGGCTTATCACTTCCAAAAGAAGCAAGAATAATATTTCCTATTTGTGCATGTACAGTCCCTATGCTTCCAGCTGCATCATTGATTAAAAAGCAGTTTTTTCTTTTACAGTTTTGCTCAAGAATCCCCATGTCTTGGGGAGAAATATAGCCAGGTAGTGAGTTAATCAACAAGACACTTTTTTCATCAAGATGTTTTTGAAGTTCTTGAGGTGATAAGACACCGTGATCTGTTTTCATAACAACAATTTCAAAACCCATGTCCTTTCCGTATGTTGGATACGTTAGCCAGCCTCCTTGATCACAGATAAGCAATTTTCTTTTTCCAAGGAGATGTGCAAGTTGCAAAGATTGTTGGATAGCGTCATTTCCACGTTTGACAAGCACAACCTGTTTTTTCTGAACAAGTTTGGAAATATCCTGTTTTATTTCATCTATCAGATTCATGGAATAAAAAAAGAATAAAGGCTTATAAAGATGATGGACTAAAGGAAAAAGATGACCTATTATGATGAAATAGCAGAAGGCTATGAAGAACTGCATGGTGAAGAACAACAGAGAAAGATAAAGCTAATCAAAGCAGAATTGAAAAAGATGCATTGGAACATAAAAAAAGAGGATACCCTTTTAGATGTGGCATGTGGCACAGGCTTAACAACAGCTCCTTGGCAGTGCAAAAGAACAGGTATTGATCCTGCCAAGAAATTATTGGAAAAAGCAAAAAAGAAATACCCTGAAATAGTCTGGATGCAAGGTGTTGCAGAGCAGCTTTCTTTTCCAGATACTTCTTTTGACTGGATAATCAGTATTACTGCTTTACAAAACTTTGATGATCCTGAAAAAGCATTGCTTGAAATGAAAAGAACCGGGAAAGGAAAATTTATCATTTCTTTTTTAAAAAAATCAGACAAGAGAGAGGATTTTATAAAAAAAATAAAAAAATATTTTGTGATCGTTAACAAAGTAGAAGAAGACAAGGACCTTATTTTTTTCTTGAAAAAGAGCAATCTGAAGTAGGGAATAAGGTATGAGATTTTAAAGAGCTCAGCCAATACATTTATAAACCAGACCTGCAGATGATAAGGCATTCCAAATAGTTCGCGGTGAAGCAATGGGTATGAGAGACTTTTTGAGAGATATCCCTTACAGTTTAAATGGAAAGCATTATGGGGAGATAGCCGAAAGACCTATGTCTTCTGGTGTATTCTATATTTTAGGATTAGTGGTTCTTGCTTTTTTTATCATGTGCATTTTTGGTATTCCTTCTGTGATTAATTTTGGGAATTATATTGAAGATCAGATGAGTAAGATAGATAAGATTCAAATTGATGGAAGAATTCTGATGTATGATGCTATTAAGATCCCTGAGGAAGACCCTTACTTTGTTATTGACGCAACCAATAATTCCAAAAAGGCTGAATCGCGTAAGATACTGATTACACAGGAGTATTTTTACTGGAAACCTGTTGTAGGTGAACCTAAAAAAGTAAAGATGGCAGACTGGTTCAGGAATAAAGAGAGCAGAAATGTCATTGCTTCTTTTATTTTCCTCATCTCCTTATTGGTACTTCCGGGATTTCTCTTCTGGCTCTTAGTGCTCTTATTTTTAAAATATCTCTTGATCGTAACCCTGTTTGCGGGTATCTTTTTCATCGTACTTGACCTCACCAGATACAAGATTTCTTTTAAGAAAATGTTTAATATCTGTGCATACGCTGCTACTTTGCTTATTTTTATTGAAGTGATCTTTATTCCTCTGGGCACTGATCTTCTCATACCTTTGTTTAGTATTTTCTGGGTTCAGTTTTATCTTGTAACGTTGGCAATCTACTTGAGTTTGGTTATTCTTGCATTGATCTTTGCTGAGTATGAAGGAGAAGGTTCGCATCCAAGAAAGAAAAAAAGAGAGGAAAGCGAAGAAGAGGAAGAAGAAGAGCCACCCAAGAAACAAGAGCCTGACGAGATTCCTGTTGATGAGTATGGAAACCGGATCAAAAAGAATGAGGAAGAGTTCGCATGGGATGGCCCTGTAGAAAAGTTTTGATCAGTACCAGAGGGAGAATAAATATCCTGGGAAGAAGCAAAGAACAGGATCTTTTTGCTTGGACAGAAAAACATACGCTTGCATCAGAACAACCTAAGTTGTATGCGATTTCCCTTCCTAAAGATGATCTGATAACCAATGTGATTGCAAAAGAAAAGATTTTTGTCGTAAATTTTTTTGAAACCCTCATGAAAGAGAAAGAACATGATAAAAGAAAAGAAGACGCGAGAACCCTTGATTGTAGTAGGATACATGATGCGGATTACCATCTTGAATGTGAAGTGATTGATGCTCTCACAACGGGAAGTACCACTACTTTTATCGGAAAAATAACTTCAGGAACGTTACCATGAAACAACAAGTAGAAAACCTTGCAAACACTTTGAAAAAGAACGGAATCTGTGCAACAAAGGATGAAGCGTTGCAAAAAGCAAGGGAGATCTTACATCTTCATGACGAGGTAGAACAATTAGAACAAGTAGAAGCGTATCATGAAAAAGGAAGAGAGGGTCTTCAAAACGAGATACAACGTCTGAAGAAAATTGTCACAGAACAAGAAGAGGAAATAAGCCAGTTAAAAAAAGAAAAAAAAGAGCTGGAAGTGCTCAGAGAACAATTAGAAGACGAAATAAGAGAGCTACAATTCCAACAATAAGAAAGTCATAAGAATTTCTATTTTCAGATACACTACTCTGAAGGTCATTGCCTTGTAGCAAAATCAGAACAGATTTTTTATAAAAATCTGGTAAAAACATGTGGGTTTCGCTCCGCTCAAGCCCACGAGTATAGCACGATCATAAGTTGGGTAAGAGCGTGCATACGACTTTATGTCGTATTTGTTTCTACCAGATCTTTACTGTTAAAGATCTGCTGCGATCAACGGAGCAGTTAAACTACGCAAGGACCTTTAAAAATGTCAAAAATTTTCCACTAGTCTCTGAAGAGTGGCAGGAAGCCAATGGGCTATGCATAGTGAAAAATTTTTGAGCATGCCCAAAAACCATTGGTGGTTTTTGACAAATTAAAAAGAAAGATAACCATAACAGATCTCCGCAGAAGTACGCAAAAGAGAGACAAGAATAATAAACAAGAGAACCATACCTTTTTAAAAAACACGTTCTTCTTAAAAGAAATGGAAAAACCGTTATGTCCTTACTTTGGTGAATGTGGAGGATGCACTGCACAACATATTCCTTATGATCTCCAGTTGGAAAATAAAAAACAGAGAGTATTACAAGCAACAGGAGAAAAAGAGATAACAGTCTTTGCGGGAGAACCTTACCACTATAGAAATCGCATGGATTTTATTTTTCATCTGAAAGGGTTAGGGCTCAGAAGAAAAGAAAAATGGTGGAGCATCGTAGACATTGCTCAGTGCCCCATAGCAAATGAGAAACTCAATGAGCTTCTTCGTGAAGTACATGATTTTTTTAAGGATGAAGATGTTTTTGACATGAAAAAGAATACAGGTACTTTGAGGTATGCGGTCATCAGAACTCCTTCCTTAAACTCTTCCATTTCTTTTGTGTTAAATGAAGAAAGTAATCGTCTCGGAGAAACAATAGAAAAAATAAAAGCATTTGCGCCCCAATCTAAAGCAGACCATATTCTGGTTACCTATGTTGCTCCTAACACGGACCAAAGTGTAAGCGAGAACTTTTTTGTGATCAAAGGAGAAGGCATGTTAAAAGAGAAATATAAAGAGATGACCTTTGTATATAGCCCTCAAGGTTTTTTTCAGAACAATACACTCATGGCAGAAAAGATGCATGAGTATTTGAGATCCTATTTTAGTTTATACCACACTTCAGAAGCAAAGCTTATTGACCTCTATGGAGGTGTGGGTTGTTTTGGAATGATGAACGCTGATCTCTTTAAAGAAGTGATTATTATTGAGAATAATAAAGAAAGTATCAAAGCAGCAGTAAAGAATAAGGAAGAAAACAAATTAGCAAATGTGCATATCAGAGAGGGTGATGCAAAGCAAATACCATCAGGAAAAGAAAAAACGTTTGTGATTACTGACCCTCCTCGTTCGGGTATGGATCCTAAAACCGTGCAAAGATTACGAGAATGCAAACCAGAAGTTCTGATCTATATTTCTTGTAATATTAACCAGCTAGAGAAAGATCTCAAAAAATTCCCAGAATATGTTATAAAGAATACTGCATTGTTTGATTTGTTTCCCCAAACTCCTCACATGGAAACGATTGTTATTCTTGAAAGAAAAGATACGCAAAAAAAGTAGTGTTTTTTTATTATCTTATTTATTCATTTATGCTCGTCTATTTTTGTTCATGATTTCTCCATTATCGTTTTCTTGTTATCTCTGTCTCTTCTTATATAAAAAATTCAAACTAAAATTCAAAAAATAAATTACCAAAAGTCTTAAAAAGAATAAAAGATTACCTAAAAGATAAGGGTGGAGCAAAAACCTGTCTACTGGAGTATACAAGTCTTTATATATGAAGCGCTCCTACTCCAGAGTAACAATAATATATAGCGATATCGGGGGTAGTTATAATGAAGTCATTGAAATTAATCGTTTTAAGTGTCTTATTAATGGTTCTGGCAGCATTCAGTGTAAGTGCGGCAAGTTTAAGCTTCTCAAGCACTTCTGATCTCATCATTGGAAGCCCAAATCAAGATCGTGAATCGGTAAGTAAGAGTATTATTGTTAATTATGATGCTACTGCAGGTGCAGCAACATGTACCGTAGATGTTACTACCCTCCCTATTAGTAATGATGCTACCTCCCAATCAGCAACAGGGTATGTTACCTATGAAGCAGCAAGCGTAACAAGAGCTGCTACTATTTCTGTTGTTTTACAACCAGGAGCAAATACCGTAAGTGTTATTGCCAATATTCCTGATGATTTTGACGCTGTTGATAGTGTAACTTTAAACGAAAAAGCATTTGATACCTTTGATATTCGAGTAACACCTAACAGTGCATGTGCAACTGCTGGAACAGTAACTACTATTACTCTTGGAACAACCATTCAAGCAGTGAACAGGCTTCTTATTGATAATGTAGAAGTGTGTACAGCAGAAGGCTGTGATGATGCTGATGATGGTGATGATGTAGAAGATCTTAGTCCAGGAGACGAATTAACCGTTACCGCAACTGTTGAAAACGACTACAGTGATAGTGATGATACAGGTGAAAAAATCAAGGACGTGGACTTCAAAGATGTTCAGTTAGAAATCGAAATTGATGATGATGATATTGACTTTGATGATGATGATGACTTTGATCTTGATGCTAATGACGAACAAACTTCTAGTTTCAAGTTTGACATTGACTTAGACGCACAAGACGGCAGTGTAGACATGATCCTCAGGGTTTTCGGAACTGATGACAATGGCGCATTGCATGGAGAAGAAATCAGGATTGATCTTGAAATTGACAGGAATAGCCATGACTTGGTGTTTACTGCAGCAAGTGCAAGACCAACTACGCTTTCTTGTGCTCCAAGAACAGCAACTATAAGCTATACTCTGAGAAATCAAGGTACGAGTGATGAAGACGATGTCAGAGTAACCTTGTCTGCTCCAGAGTTGAATGTTCAAGAAGAAAAGCTTCATGACGAATTAGATGAGGACAGAACAAGAACAGGATCATTTATCTTAACCCTTCCAGAAACTGTAGCTGAAGGCGTTTACAGCCTTGTCTTGGGTAGTTTCTATGATGTAGACAGTTTGAGCAATGAGAAAACTGTTCAAGTGACTGTGCAAGCATGTGGAACTGAAGCTATGGAAGAAGAGGAAGCAATGGAGGAGCAAGAACCTGTGCAGCCTATTGTTGTACAGCCTCCTGTGCAGCCTGTTGTTATACAACCTCGTGCACCAGCAACCACAAGCACGCCAGAAGAAGAGAGCTCTAATTCCTGGTACTTGATTGGAGTTATCCTTGCTATTGTTGTAGTCTTAGTCATTATTATTGTTTTGATTATGACCTTAGTAAGAGGCAGAGGCGGAGAAAACCTCGAATAAGCCTTTAAATTTTTTATTTTTTTAATCCTTCTCATTTTCTTTAGAAAAAAAAGCAAAGATAATTCAAGTACGAATGAATTCTTTATCTATAAAAAAAGAAACAAATGATAAATAACACCTTAATTCTTTCGGGAAAGCAAAAAATATTATAAAATTATGTTAAAAAAGTGATAAAGATCCGATGATGCTAGGAAGTCTTGCGGAGAAGTTGTAATATTTTCGGAGAATGCACAGTAAAGTATTTCTTAAGTAAAAATAAAGAAAGGTGTATGGCAACCAAAAAAACATTTTTGATTTTGATGAGTTTGTGCATGACACTGTATTTTGCTTCGCTAAATCAGGCAATCGTTATTTCGCAGGTATTGTATGATCCTGTAGGCACGGAAAATGGTGGAGAAGCAATTGAATTGTGGAATGAGAATGATACGTTGATAGATATCAGTGGTTGGACTATTAAGAGTAGGAGTTCTGAAGTTGATGCGACCATACCTCAAGGAACGTTATTGTTTCCTGGTGATTATTATCTTATTGCAGATGTAGGATGGAATACAACAAAAGATAATGCGTCTTGGAGAGCTGCAGATCATGAGGAAGCCTTGACTTTAGCTAACACTGATGCAGGTGTTGCGTTGAAAAATGGAAGTAGAGTTATTGATGCTGTTGGCTGGGGTAGTGTTGTTGATCAAGATCTTTTTGAAGGAATGCCGAGTAATGGTACAGGACAAGGAAAAAGCCTTCATCGTTTGCAAGACACGAATAATAACCTTGCAGATTTTGCTATTGAGACTCCTGATTTTTTTGAAAGGTCAAGCAGTACGCAAGAGATAGTGATAAGTATTCCTGTAGAAGAGGAGGGGGCAGAAGTGGGTATTGAGTCAATAGCGTTAACTGATGATTTGCCTGAGCAGGGTGTGCAGATTCTTCCTTTGGCCGGGCAAGAACGATTGATTAGTGTCATAGCAAATATTTCTGGTAATGAAACCAGTGAAGTCAGTGTAGAGATAGAAGGTTCATTTATTAATTTGAGTGAAGAACAACCCGGAATATGGGCTGGAGTAATTCCTTTTTCTTACACCAATCCAGCAGGAACTTATGAGATAGTCCTCCATGCCTCAACACCCAGTGAGAGCGCAGAGCTCAACTCCTCTTTTGAGTGGTTGAGCTTGCTTGCGCTCGATATAGATACAGAAGCATTGCAGTTTCCTCGTAGTAATCCGGGAGATATTTTGAGAGTTTTAGGTGACCAAGATGGAAGAACGAGCAGTGCTCCAACGATAAAAAATATTGGGAATACCATACTGAACATAGGGTTGAGTGCTACGCGATTGAGTGATGGGATTCAGAGTTTTCCTAGTGAGCAAATTATTTGTTCTTTGGATAATGATTTTGGTTCTTCTTTGAGTCTTGTCTTGGAAGAAGAAATGCAGGTCATAGAAAGGAGTTTGTCTCCTGGTGAAGTGACTCCTTTGGGTATGGAAGTGCATATTCCTCAGTCTGCAAGTTCTGGAACTTTAAGGGGTTCTACGTTGGTAACTGCAGTGGGTGCTTCATGAGGTTATTTTTTTTATTTGTTCTTTCTTTGTTTTTCTTGTCTTCTGTGTATGGGATGGGGTTAGGAGTGACGCCTGAAACAGTGATATTTCAAGAGGGTGAAGCTGAGTTGATTATTACGAATCCTAATGAGTATCCGATCCGATTAAGTGTGAGAAGCAATAAGAACAATAATTATTTGGTTTTTTCTCCAGAGGAAATGAGTATTGCTCCTGGTACCTTTCAGATTGTGCATATTGAAGAGCAAGGGAAGGGTGAGCGTCCTTCGTATGTTTTTATTGAAGGAAAAGGAGGAATGATTGCTCCTTCGCTTGCGGTAAAGGTTATTTTTGAGGAGGATAAGAAAGCAGTTTCTTTGTCTTCTCTGTGGATGTTTTTTCTCTTAGGAATGTTTTTGGCAGTGTTGATTTTTTTTATTATGAAAAAAATCTGAGAGAACATTTGATGATATTTATCATGTTGATTTTTGTGTTTTTTATGCATTCTGTATATTCTTTTATGGTCTATCTTATACGATTTATTTTATATTTTTGTTTGTATTTTTTCATTTTTTTAAGATTTTTTCAAATATTTTTTATGGTTTATTATTTTTACATTTTGTTTTAATTTTTTAAAAGATTTTTAATTTGGTTTGAATTTTTGTTTGTGTTTTTTATAGAAAATAAATCGTATAAGATAGACCATAAAAGAATATACAGAATGCATAAAAAACACAAAAATCAACATG
>JAGVYP010000003.1 GCA_018303205.1 Candidatus Woesearchaeota archaeon | reverse complement strand
ACGACATAGAAACCGTAACACACTACATTTTAAATCAAGGAAAAAATAAAGTCACCGCCTAGGATACCTCGCCCTTTAGGGCTGAGGAGGAGGTCATTTATCTTGCTTATCCTTCTCTCTTTTTTTGAGTACTTCTGCGGAGATCTGCTGCTCCCTTGTCTCAGATTTTGCCAAAATTGGACTGCATGAATCGTCCAATTTTGTGATCTTACTCCAAGGCAGAAGTACTCCGGTCATATGATCTAATGGTAGTGACCTTTATTGTAGTGTGTGATCTGAAGACTATAGTTTTCCGTTCTTACCTTATTTCTTCTGAGAAAGAGGTTTGATGTTTTCTGTTACTTTTTTAGGTTGTTTTTCTTCAGGAATACTTGTTTCTTGTGTAGTTTTTGCTTCTTCTTTTTTCACTGTTTTGGGAGCTTCAGATTTTTTTTCTTCCTTTACTACTTCAGCTTCTTGAACTTCTGGTTTTTTTGTTTCTTTTTTCTTTCCTGTAAACTTTTCAGCGATTTGCTCGATCTTTCCTTTTTCTTCTTTCTCCTTTTTTTCTAGAGAAGGCAAAGGTTTTCCTACTAATTCTACAATTACTTTGTTGTCATCTCTTTTTTGCACTTGTACTTCTACCTTGTAAGGAGGATTTTTGATGCCTCTGCTCCACAAATATTCATTCACATATCTTCCCAGATGAATATCTTCAGATTTCATATGTTTTTTCATAAAGCGACGCAAGGCAATAACTGCTTTTTTTGCTCTCCTGTAAGAAGGAACTTTCATAATCTCCTTGCGAAGTGGAACAATGTATGTTCTTTCTATCATTTCTGTTCACCTATGCTCTGATCTTGGTTCTTCTCCAAGAGCGCTTTACTGCAGTATGCCTTCCAGGGTGTACTCGTCTTCCTTTGCCGTAAATCTTTGGCACGGTCCAGAAGGGAGCCCATTTGGTTTGTTTTTTCTTTTTTGCTAAACGTGCTTTTCGTGAAGGATGCTTGAATGTGGCCATGTTTCTTATTTCCTCGTGATATTCATCTCTTTTTTTTCTTGCAATCTTATTAATACTTGTTTTAATAGTTGATCGTCAATGACAGGAAACTCTTCTTTTTGAAGCGCTTGCCCCAAGATGAGGATGACTTGTGATGCTTTTTCAGGATACGCTGCTTTGATATTTCCAAAACGTTGTAATGCCTCTTTGGTAAATCGCGATTTTATGATCTGTTCTAGCTGTGCAAGTTGCTGTTGTGCTTCTTCATCCATTTTTCTGGAGTTGCGTTGCTGCTTTATCAAGCAAAGACTTTCCTTCAGAGGTAATTACTCTTCCTTTGTGCTTTCCCCTTTCTGCTTGCTTAGCTAAGCCTGCAGTTTCCAATTGTTGCAAAACCTTGCGAATGATATTGCCACTTCCTTTTTTTGAAAGTTCAGGCTTATACCCTCTATTCTTTTTTCCACCGTAATATCTGCGAAGCTTGGAAACGCCAATAGGTCCCATCATGTTTATCTTTCGTAAGACAGCTGCTGAGCGCGTATACCACCATTCAGGATCAACAGGGGGTCTTTCCTTATGCACTCCTGTTTTTACAAAAGCAGCCCAGACAGGAGGGGTGCATTTTCCGCTCTTTTTAAGTTCTTCAGCTACCTTTGCAACAAGCTTGTTAGGATCAACATCATAGATACTTGCCATGTCTAGACGAAATCCTGAGGTATTTATAAAGCTTACGAAACGGTAACCTTCTTGGCATAACATTCAAATATAAGCTCCTCTCAAGACTTGGTTATGAAGCAGATTCCCATCGTTTTGAAAAGGATAGAAGTAACTCAGTTTGTTCCTGCAAAAGGAGCAGCACACGTTTCTCTTTGGTTCCAACATACTGCTCCCCATATGATGCAATGGTGGATTACTCCAGGAGATAAGGATGCCTATGTTGAAAAAATCATGAAAGAAATCAAACAATTCGTTAAAACGTTTCATCCCACAGAATTTCATGGTGATGACGTAAATGACATTCTCGCAAGTCATTCCATCATTGTTTTTGACAAACAAGATGAAACTGAAGAAAAGCTCAACATGTTCATAGGAAAACTTCTCGAGAAATTGAAAGCATTTCACAGCACCAAAACCTCAGAAGGCTATATCGGAAAAGTCATTTCTTTTGAAAAAATGGGAATAGATTTCTAAAGGAACTGATGGTATCTTGATAAATAGTTTTATATACATTCTCATCAGGTTTTTTTCATGACAGAACATTATTATTTTGACACGTCTATTTGGATAGATATTTATGATAAAAGAGGGTATCATGGGGAAGCTGCCAAGAAGCTCATGGAAAAAATAATTATGGGTGATCATCTCATTCTTTACTCTGATATCATTATTCTTGAACTCAAAAAACTAGATTTTTCAGAGCAGGAAATTCTTGCGCTGTTCAAGATTGCAAAACCAGATCATATGAGACGAGTGCATACCTCCAAAGAACATATTGAACAGGCAAGGAAATTGGCAAAAGAAAGAGATGTTCCTTTAGGTGATGCATTACATGCACTCTTGACAAGAGAAAATGATGCTCAACTTGTTTCTCGAGATAGAGACTTTGAAAAACTCAAAGATATAACAATAACGAAGAAACCGGAAGATCTACTCTGATTTTACTCCTAATTTTTTTGCAATTTCCATCACTGCTTCTTCTCTTGCCCTATGGATCTTCTCTTCGGTAATCTTTCTCCCTTTTCGTGTTCCAGCACCATACGCTTTTTCTAGTCTTAGCAATGCTTCTTGCTTTTCTAAATCTCTTATTTTTTCACGAACAGCTTCTCGAATAAATTCTGTCTTGGTAGCATAGCGATGATCCTTCATAGCTTTTTCTATATCGTCTACAAAATCTTCTTCAAATCTTACTGAAATCGTTTCCATGTCTTACAATGTAATGCATAGTAATATATAAAGGTTTCGATACATTTTTATGGATATGCCTCTTTTAATAAAACCAAATGGACTTTATCATCAAAACCGTAATGGTGAGATAATGAGTGAAAACTGCTACATGTGTGAAAAAGGAACCTTGCAAAGGAAAAATGTAGATTTTAAAATGTACGGAGAATTAGTAGGGGTATTTTCAGCTCAGGTTTGCACTCTTTGCGGCGAAACATTCTTTGACGAAAAAATATCACAAACCATAGATATCGCAACTAAGAAAAAAGGATTATGGGGTTTAGAAGCAGAAACCAAAGTAGGAAAATCAGGTGATTCTCTCATGATTCGCGTCAATAAACAACTTTCTGATTTTCTTAAATTGCATAAAGGAGAAACTGTAAAAATAAGGCCAGAAGATAAAAACAAACTCATCATAGAAATCTAAACTTTGAAAGGTTTACTTCTTTTCCAAAACTCGTCGAAATATGATTTGAATGATGTTGCTATCTCTTTATTTCTTATTTCTAGTGTGATCGGATTTTTAGATGCAAAACCTATAACTGCTACATCTTTATAACCCATGAACCAAGCAGGTGTGTTAATCTCTTCTGTCATATATCGTGCATCACAATCTTTGTACCCATTTCTGTTTCTAAGAATTTCCTTATTCGTATTCGGATTGAATAGCAATTTACATTTGATGCCTGCTTTTATTCTTCTTGTATGATCTCGATTCCAGTATGCGTGGAAATGTTTTGGTTGTTCTGGGGGAATACCTAAGAAAAAATATTCTTCACCTGATTTTAGTTGTTCATACGTGTGTTCATGCACACTCATCATTCCTTTGAACCCTTCGAAAAGATTTGCTTCGCTTTGTTTTGCTATACTTTGTTTTAGTAATAGTTCTGGAAGCAACTGTTCTACTTTTTTCTTGTTGTTTTGCAGTTGTTTTTCTCGCTCTTCAATAAAATCTAAGAGTTTTTGTGGTTGTGCAGCTTGGAAATATTTTGTTTTTTCTTTTGTGATGTAGCTGACTAATCCTTTTTGTATGAGTTTTTCTAAAAGCTGATAAATGATAGATCTAGAAATTCCTGATTTTTCTATAATCGGGCCTGATGTCGCAGAACCCAGTTCTAAGAGGGCTAAATATACTTTTGCTTCTCCTTCTGTTAAACCAGTTTCCTGCAATATTTGAAGGTCCATAATCCTATTTATCGCCCTTTCTTTATAAATATTGCTAATTAGCCTACTAGTAGTGGTATGGTTATAATTATATACTTTATTTCACTAAATAGTAGTAACAATTTAGATCAAACTCAGGAATGAGATAAAAACAAAAGGGTGACTGAAATGAAATTTGAAGAAATAAAAGAAGACTTGGAACAAATACTAGAAGCTAAATTTTGTGCTAGTCCTATTTCTTTAGAAGAAAAAGAAAGGGTAATGAAGTGGGCTAGGAGTAGATATCAACAAGCAATTGACTTCTATACTGGGAAAGTTCGAAGAAGTAGTACTGGGTGGATTAGTGCCATAGACGATACTTTTACTCCTGATGCAGTCAACACACGTGAAAAAGCAGGAAGTGCTTTAATGGATTCGATGAGTGTATTTTTATATTATGAATCAAGTAATGTTTTGGATGGAATCAAACAGGAGATGCAAGAAAGAGGATGGACAACCCAAGCAGATTTAATTCAGTGCATGGTTGATTCTATTGGGGAGTCCGTAGAATCAAAATTTGAGATCTTTTGGTCTGAAGGAGGCTATGGTTTTAGACCTACTATTCTAGGGGCTTCAAGTGATTCAAGTTTAAAGGAACGTGCAATTGAATTACTCAAAGAAAGGGGAGAAAGAAATCCGATCATCGATAAAGTGTTTCTTGAGAAGTTGGCTTCAGCTAAGCAATTAGCATCAAATGCTTTTGACCCTTTCTTAGAAACGGGAATTTACGTTTGTTTAGGTCGTGGTTATGACGGTGCAATTCTCAACACAGATGGTTCTGAAATGCATTTTGGTGTGGATATTAGGCGTGATTTGATTTCCCAAACAACAAAAGAAAGTTTTAAAGCATTAGGGTTTGAACATCCTGAAGGTCAAATGGGACCAAGATACTTTCTTGTGCCTGTAATTGGTGATCTGGAAATGGATGTTGTTTCCTTTAGACAGATGGATATAGTTGCAGGACCATTTAAGGATGATAGGGAAGCGAGACTAGCAGCTCACTTTGTTTTTGAGCAGAGGTATTTTAAATCAGGAAAATAAAGTTAGTGATCTTTTTATATTTCACTTAACTTAATAAGAAAAAATAAATAAAAAAGTGCTTAACTAAACACTTTTCTTTCGTGCTTTGCTTTTATTCTCACAAAAGCACTTCTGCTTGGTCGTAATTTTTCTGCGCCTTTACCTTTGTGGTATAAGCCGCGACTTCTTTTTCCAGCACTGGTTAGTCCATGGAAGACTCTGCTTCTATGCTGTGCAA
The DNA here is from genome assembly GCA_018303205.1 of Candidatus Woesearchaeota archaeon. Taxonomy (GTDB): domain Archaea; phylum Nanobdellota; class Nanobdellia; order Woesearchaeales; family JAGWAF01; genus JAGVYP01. The sequence goes on along the minus strand of JAGVYP010000003.1, from coordinate 10,189 downwards.
TCCAAGAAAGTTGCTTATCACTTTGAATAGCAGGATGACTTCCATCTACCATAATAACTTCGTACCAATAATTTTTTCCATCCTGCGCTACCCAGTAGGAGTTTAAAACCGTACAGTTAATATAACACTTCTGTGCACGTTCTTCTGCGATTTGTTGATAGGGTTTATCAACATTTTTTCTCATCGTACTTCTTTTTGATCTTCTTCCCCCATCAAATTGTTCCTTCTTTCTTCCACCGCGAGGAACTCTCTGTCGTACCATGAAAACTCCAGGCTTCGCTTTGTATCCTAAAGAATGAGCTCTATCTAACCTTGTTGGTCTGTCAATGCGTATTGTAACTGGTTGGCCTCGCCATTCTATAAGGCGTTTTTGCCAAAGTTCAATATTCTCTTGGGGCTTTTTCCAAGCCTCTCTAATATACTTATACATTCCCATCGTAGTGCCTCCATTGTTGTCTACAGGTTTAACCTGGTGGATTCAGGCAAGCAACGCCCACATCTCCTTTCCCTAGGGATATACGTTTGTTTAAAAAGATTGTGTTTTATCGATTATCATCGATAAATTCTTCAGTTGTCTTTATTAGTATACTCTTTTGTGCTTTGAAATCTTTATCATTGCTCCAGATATAATCTGCATATACTGCTAAAGCACATGCAATATACTCACTATCTTTTATATCTCTTTTTCCTATAAGTGCTTTTGCTTTTTCCATAACGTGTTCATACTCAGCATAGTGAACAATTTTGATAAAGACCAGTATTGATCTCAGATGAATATCAAATTCTTCTTCTGTTTTTCTTGTTTTTTCACAGATAAATTTTTTGTATTTTTTTATTTCTTCAATTATCCACTGAGGAGCATAGAAGTTATACTGTTGGGAAATAAGAATAGTTCTCGTTGCTCTAGATCCTAATAACGCAGCAATTACGATATTAGCGTCTAGAAGAACATTCATTTTCTGTTGCTTATTCTTTTTCCTAGTTCTACTGAGATCTTTTTTATCTCTTTTTCTCCTAAGGGGGATTGCTTTGAATATCTTTCGAGTATTGCCAATGCTCTTAACTTTTCTTTTGCAGCATCTTTCATTATCGCACTCCATCTGATTTCATGATGCTTTTTCATTTCTTTCCATAAGGGTTCTTCTACTGTTACTGTCATATTATGGGTCATGTTTATCACCTTTCACGTATTTTACTTGAAATCAAGTAAATCTATTATTTAAAGGTTTCTTTTCAAAAATAGTAGTGTCTAACTAAATTATTATGTAGTGCCTAATTTTTTGATTCTAATGTAGTGCCTAACTTTATTATATAGTAGTGCCTAAATAAAATAGAAAAGTATATAAACTCGTTTTGTTTTTATTCTCCTATGGCTTTCATTAGAAAAAAGATCATCAAAGGAAAATCGTATTATTATCTTGTAAAAAGTATCAGAAAAAACAAAGCGGTAAGACAAAAAGTTATTCGCTATCTCGGAAAAAGTGCAGATCTTGCGAAGAAGCTTTAATACGTTTCAACTTTCATTCCTTTTATTCTTGAGAAGTGATCTTTATTTTTTGTTATAATCGTTTTAATTCCCTTGCTTAAAGCGATTCCTGCAATAATACAGTCGCTGTCTTCCAAGCATTTCCCTTCTTTGATCAGATCTGCTGAAATTTCTGCGGATTTAATCATTGCATCTTCATCAAATTGCAGAACTCTTACATTTTCAAAAACTTCTATAGCGTCATGGAACTTAGAAGCAGAAATATCTTCAAGGAATAATCCTCTTACTACCTCATAGATGTTCATTTGTGTGGTCATAAGATCTTTCTCTGTATCTAATACTTTATTTGCTTCTTTTTTTCCTCGAATCGCATCTATTAAAAAAGTGCTATCCAAAACCTTCATTCTTTAACCTCGTTTTGAGTAATTTCAAATTCATCTTTTTTATGTTTTCTAAATCTTTAAGCATTCTACCGCCTTCTTCTTCTGAAAGTAAACCAAAAAGATCTTTGAACGTTTTTTTTGATTTTTTTACATCTAGTAATCTCCTTATTTCCTCAGAAAAGCTTTCGTCTTCTTGCTTATGCTGCACTAACAATTCATAAGCATCTTCCATGATCGTTAACGTTTTGGTGACCATACACGTACGTGTACACGTACACGTATATAAACCTTTTGCTTTTAAGACCACTATCTTTATAACTTAGTCACCTACCTTTTGAGGTATGGAAAAGATCCTTTGTCATACCTGTAAAAAACTCATTCTCAAAAAAGAAGATCTTGCAACTGACTTGCACTGGTTCAAAGTAAAACCGTATCATTACAAAAACTGCTGGACAACCTATGGGTTCCACGAAATAAGGCCTTTTTATGCAGGGTTACGTCCTTACTTTCTTCTTCAGCTCAACACAGGCTTAGCAACTTTTTTCGCAATTTTTTCAGGAATTATAGGCTTCTTCTTTCTTGGCCTTGTCGTGTTTTCTCTTTTCTTAAGCATTCTCCTCATTTCTGCAGGTGTTCCTCTCTATAAGGATTTAGCTATGTTACTCGTCTTCTTCCTTTTTGGTCTTCTTAATCTGCATTATAGCATTGCACGACTTTACAGTTATCTTGTCTATGAAAAACACTTCAAAAAATAGTTAGTAGAACCACTTTTTTATCGTTTATTTTTTCTTTTTTATTAAAAAATACAAACAAACTTTGAAAAAATAAGAAACAGACAGGGTGAAAAACATTCGTTAACTATAAAAATACCAGCAGCTTTCTTTTTTTTTATGATTCTCAACTGGCTTAAACTCAAAAATATTCGCAGTTACCTTGAACAAGAACTCACGTTTCCAGAAGGAACTATCCTTCTCAATGGGGATATTGGAACAGGAAAAACAACCATCTTACTAGCAGTAGAATTCGCACTTTTTGGATTATTACGCGGAGACACCACCGGAAGTACCCTTCTCAGACATGGAAGCAGGGAAGGCTCAGTTTCCCTCTGCTTTACCCTTGACCATCAAGAAATTATTATTACACGAAGCCTTAAAAAAAATGGCAAGACTATTGCTCAAACAGAAGGAATCATTACTATCAATGGAACAGAAAAACCTGCAACAGCCATAGAACTCAAAAGTGCCATCTTAGAACTCTTAGGATATCCCTCTTCTTTCCTTTCCAAAAACACCTCATTGATCTATCGCTATACCGTGTACACTCCCCAAGAAGAAATGAAAGCAATTCTCTTTGAAGATGCAGAAACACGATTGTTGCTTCTCCGCAAAATCTTTGGCATGGATAAGTATCAACAGATTCAAGAAAACTGTTCAAAATACCTCAAACATCTTCGTGATCAACAAAAAATTTTCTTTGGAGAACTCCAGGACCTGGATGAAAAAGAAAAAAATCTCCTGCAAAAAAAATCAGAACAAGAAAGCATTCTTTTACTTGTAAAAGAAAAACAACCCCAACTTCAAGAAGTTCAACAACACATCACAAACACGCAGGAAGCACTCCAAAAGACAGAACAGCTTCTCGTTCATGCACACCACTTACAAACACAGCTCGTGCGATATGAAGAACAACTCGCATCTGTCCTTTCACAACGACAAAAAACCAAAGAACGCATTACCATTCTTCAACAACATCTCTCTCATATTCCTTCACTACCTCAAACACATTTACCAGAATCTCTTGAACAAGACATACTTACACTTCAAGAACACATCAATGAAATCAACCAACAGTATGGAAATACCAAAATGCAATTAGGATCCTATCAAGCAAGAATAGAAAACGCACAAGAAACCATAGAGCAACTCACCACATTAGAAAATTGTCCCCTCTGTTTGCAAACCGTTACTCCCCACCATAAGCAAACAGTACGTTCCCAACAACACACGCTTATCCAAAATCATCAACAGGACTATCACACCACAGAAAAAACACTGAGAGAACTAGAAAAAACTCTTAGCCAAAAGAAAAACGAACTTGAAGAAAAACGCAAAACACTTCAAGAAACAGCATATGTTCATGCACAACATGCTCTCTCACAAGAACATAAAAAAGAACTTGCCTACCTTGAAGAACAACTCAGCCTTGACCAAGAACGCATTGCAACCATCAATAAAGAAAAACTCAGATCACACAGCGAACTCTTCAACACTAAAAAAAACCAAGAAGAATCCCTTCTCCTCAAAAAAACCCAGGAAACTCAACTCCACCAAGAAAAAATCCTTCTCCTCGAAATCAACGCACTTGAAACTTCATTACAAAACAAACAAGAACTGATACACCTCCTCGAAAAAGACATTGAGAAAAAAAGAATCACAAAAAAAAGATACGAAACACTCAAAGAAACTCATCATTGGCTTACCACTACTTTTCTCCCACTCATGGAATCCATGGAAAAACATGTCATGACCAAAATCTACCATGACTTTAATGATCGTTTCCAAACCTGGTTCAGCATGCTCATACAGGACGAAACACTGCAATCAAGACTAGACATGAGCTTTACACCCTTCCTTATCCAAAATGGATACGAAACAGACCTCAGCAACCTGAGTGGTGGAGAAAAAACGAGCTGCTGCCTAGCCTATCGCTTAGCCTTAACAAAAGTCATCAATGATCTCTTAACCACGCTCCAAACCAAAGACATCCTCATTCTTGATGAACCTACAGACGGTTTTAGTCCACAACAAATTGAAAAAATAGGAGACGTACTTGATGAGCTCCACCTTCCCCAAATTATCATTGTGAGTCACGAACCCAAAATAGAAAGCTTTGTAGAACATGTCATCACCGTGCAAAAAGAAGGACATGAAAGCAGCATTGCCTAACGATACATTTATATACTATTTTGGACTTTTTTCTCCTATGAAATCAGGATTGTATCTCTTGCTCTTATTTTGCTTCTTTCCTTTTGTACTAGCGGAAGAACCTTCTTTTACCGTTCTTGTTGAACCCACAGAACGTTCTATTCTTTTTAATCAATCCGCAGAATTTGATCTTATCATACAAAACAATCTTGCACAGATTCAACAATTTACCATCTACTCACCTGATGTAGCATGGGATATCCAATTTATTCCCGTCTCTGACCGTTTTATTACGATTCCTGGAGGTCTCAGTAAATCTGTTCGCGTAAAGCTACGACCACTCTATGTATCACCCGGCGTCTTTGGCGTAAGCTTAAACATTAAAGCAGGAGAAGAAATTCAAAAAGCATTACTCTTTGTCAGCGTTTCCCAACACCAACAAGCAGAAGCCTATCTTCCAGCCCTCTACAGCGAATTTCGTATTCCTTCAGAAATAGATCCTCGAGAAGAAAATAACTTTACACTCCTCATAGAAAACAGAAACAGAAAAACTCTCGGAAACATCGAACTCAGCATACAAAGCAATGTATTCCAAAGAGAAGAACAAGTTTCCCTCGGCCCGCTTGAAAAAAAAGAATTTACTTTTTCTCTCGACCTTGATCCTGCAACGCCTCCCCAAGAAGATACTCTGCAAGCAACATTCGTTTACAAAGAAGACGGAAAAACCTATCATTTCGATGCACGACCTAAAACGTACACCATACAAGGCTATGGAGGCATAGAAGAAGAAAAAGAATCAACATCCTCATTTTTCAAATACAAAGATACTGTTACCTTTACCAACACCGGAAATGCACGAAAAAATCACGTGTACACCGTTCCTACTAGCTTTCTCAAAAATCTCTTCACCACAACAGAACCTTTGGGAGGAGTCTATGAAAAAAAAGGAGAAAAATCCGTTATCACTTTTACCCTCCTTCTTGACGCCGGAGAAAAAGAAACGGTCATCATCACGCGCAATTACAGACCACTCATCTGGATCTTGCTTGCACTCCTCATCTTAGTGTTTTTGTATCACGCATACAAAAGTCCTGTTGTCCTCTCTAAAACATCACGCGTCGTTGCAACTCAAGAAGGAGGAGCTTCAGAACTCAAAGTCGTTATCACAGTCAAAAACAGAGGACCCAAAACCATGCAAGACATTCTTGTCATGGACAAAATCCCTAATCTCGCGCATATTGTAAGAGAATTTGAACCAGGAACCCTAGCACCAAGCCAAATTCTCAAAAATGAAAGCAAAGGAACACTTCTCAAATGGAACATCGACAGACTAGAAAAATTTGAAGAACGACTCATCTCTTACCACATCAAAACCCAATTAGCAGTTCTCGGAAACATCCAATTACCACCTGCAGTAGCAAAATACAGAACACTCCAAGGCAAAGAAAAAATAGTAACCAGCACCGTCAAAGGAGAATAAAAATTTACTTCTAACAAAGAGAGTAATAAAATATTGGGCGGCGTGGGCGGGACTTCCAGATTCAAGGGGGATCAAATCATTTGAACCCGCATGAGACCTGTCAGCCTCACCAAGGCTTCAACTTGGCGCAGTACCAAATTGTGCCACCACGCCTTTGCCCAATAAGCAGGAAGTTTTATATAGATCATTTGTCTTCACCATGATAGACCTGTCAGTCTTACCAGGGTTTCAACCTGGTTTTCTTTTTTTCATTTTCTTTTTAGAACTTATATCTCTTGTTGCCAATTTTCCAAAACATTTTCGGAAGAAGAAGGAATTATTGCGCTTTACATTTTCATTTTGAAAAATATTTTTCGTACTAACACATTTTTTCGTGATTTATTTGTCTTTTTATCAACACGGTAAATTATTCTCATCACTTTTCCTATCTCTGAAACATGTAGCGTTCAAGAGGGTAAAGTCAAGGCGTGTGTGTTGTGGGAATGCGGAGATCTTGCCACTCCTTCGATCGTGGTGTTTTGCGTCGAACATCCTGCATGAATCGGATATTCTCCTGATATCATTCCAAGGCATTCCCACTTAACTTGACTTTACCGTTCAAGAGCAAGGTTTAAAAAGCCTCCCCGTTCTCTAATATATAACCCCGCTTAGCTCAACGGTTAGAGCGCATGGCTGTAGATAAACTCATCCACTGACAATGCATCGTGCTAAGAATGAACGTGGAACAGCCGTAACCATGAGGTTCCCGGTTCGAATCTGGGAGCGGGGATCTTTACTTTTATATACCACCTCTCTTTTCTTTTTATTATGAACCTTGAAAGTATTGATGCTTGTCAAACTCTTGGAGGATTTGAATACCGAGTATTTGATAATGGTCTCGTTGCTTTAGTAGAGCCTAATCCCCACAGTGATCTTGCAGCACTCATGGTTGCTGTTAATGCAGGTTCTGCAGACGATGACCCCTCTGCAATTGGCACTGCATATTTTCTTGAACATATGGCTTTCAAATCAAATCCTGTTCATACAAAAGAGCAATTAGCTCAAGAAATGGAATTTGCAGGCATTGAAAGAAGTCCAGCAACCTCACCTACAGCAATTCGCTTTAAATTTACTCTTGTTCCAGAAAGCCTCTCCGTTGCTGTTCGTTTAGCTCACGAATCTTATACTAACACTACTTATGATCCTAAAGAATTTGAAAATGAAAAGAAACCTATTGAAGGAGAGATTAATGGTAATGAAAAAAATTCTAAAGTAAGGTATACAAAACATCATCTCTACCCAGCAGTTTATGCAGGAACTCCTTTTGCAAATCTTATTACAGGTACTGTTGAACAAGCCAAAGCATTAACTCTTGATGATTTAATACGATTTAAACAAACACATTTTCGTCCTAGAAAAACACTGATTGTTGCAACAGGATCTGTAGACCCTTCAACTTTTTTTTCAGAAATTGAAAAAACGTTTGGGCAACTTCCTTCTGGAGATTCCCCTATTTCCTTTTATACATGGGATTTCAAATCGCGTACTTTATACATTGAAGAAGATGCACTTAAAGGAGCTCCTTCTGATAAAGATCTTGCTGCAGCTTTCTTAGCTTTTCAAGTTTCACCTTATGGTCATCAAGATGAAGCAGGACTTTCTTTTATGCAAACTCTGCTTCGAGATGGGTTTAGTTCTCTCTTAGTTGATAGATTACGTGCTCAAAGAGGAATTGGTTATACACCTTCTTCAGGGTTTATGTCTTATCGTCGAAATGCTTCTGTAGCTTTAGGTGTTCCTCCTGAATTTCATCCCTCTCGCATTGAAGAAGCTATTGAAGTCATTCAAGGCGTCGTTGACGACATGAAAAAAGGAAGACTAGATCCTTCTTTCTTCGATGGTAAAAAAAGACACTATAGCCTTATTCATAGAAAATCACTACAAGATCCTCTCACTAGGGCTCAAGCTTGGACTAATCAAATTTTTGAGGGTGGCCACTATGATTTCAGAACGTTACCTTCTGTTATTGCTCAATTTTCACAAGGAGCATTCACTGATCTTTCTCAACGAAATTTTAGTACAGAACCTCTTATTGTTATCGCCAGTGCTCCTGGTTATCAAAATCGACATAGACCTTCTTCTTAGTTAGGGATATTTTTTATTTCTTTGGCTCTGCTAATACCATAGAAAAATTATCTGGATTTAAGACTTGATCAAAACAGTCTTGAATATCTCCAGGTTTAACATTTTCTAAAAGATCTATAAATCGATGATAGGAAGCAGGATCTCCTGTTGTAACTGCCCACTTACCGAGATTACTGGCAATTCTTGCCATATTTGCGGTATCTACTGCTAAAAGTATTACATTTCTAGCATAATCAAATTCATTTTGAGATAAACCATCACTTCTTAATTTTGAAGCAGCTCCTTGAATGATCTCCCTTGTTTTTTGCGGATCTTCTGTATCAACATGTCCATACACTAATGCGTGCTCTCTTGTTTCAAGCGTGTCTGCTCCAAAAGTTCTATCGTCAATCCCTTGTGCTATTAATTCTTCTCTTTGCATAGTTCCTTCACCGAAAAGACCAGTACCTGCAATCCGAGATGCTAATTGTAATCTTATATTTTCTTCAAGACTTAATTCTGTTGGATCAACTGCTCTTTTCCAACCAAAAAAAACCATGGGTCTTTTTATATCAGCTCTTTGAATAGGGTTACCAAAATTATCTGCTTCTCTTACACCATATTGATCCTGTTGAGCAATTTCTTGAGGAGGTGTTTGATAAATATTTCTCCCTAATCTTTCTAATTGTTGTGTTATCACTTCACATACTTGGTCTATGTCTACTCTTCCGGTTACTACAACCGTCATCTGTGATGGCGTGTAAAAAGTCTTAAACAATGAAACAACGTCGCTATATGATGTTCGCACTATGGTTTCAGGTGTACCAATGACTGGGAAATGCGCTCCATGTGTTTCATGAAAAGCTTGTGCATGCCATCTGTTTACCAAAACAGTGAACAGAATATCTTGTTTTGCTTTTTCTTCTTCTACAACAGCACCTGCTTCTTCTTTAAATCTCCATTCAGGAAGATGTAAATCTAAAACCATACTTGTTAAGATTCCTGTATTCTCTAATACTCTTTTATTTCCTAAAAACCAATAATTAGTAGTATCATAAAATGTAAACGCATTTACTTCTGTTGCCCTATTTGCTTTGAGAACACTCATTCCACTTCCAATTCTTCTTTTTGGGATGCGTAGTGCATCAGATCTTTTATTACCCAATACGGTTCTTGCCATATTTATTCCATGATAAGCTAATCTTGCCTTTAAACTTTTGTCATACTTTAAAGGATTCTCATTGAAGAGTAGGTGCTCAAAATAATGTGCACTTCCCGGTTGCAATCTTACTTCTCTTCCTGTTTGTGCATCTCTATAATTAAGCCTATCACTTCCAAAAGGAGTCCATACTTGTACATGAGTTACAGGCGCATCTACTTCAGCATGGTATACTGGTAAACCTGAAGGTTCTAACACTCTTTTTGTTAAAGGCGTTTTCATGGCTTTCCACCATATGTAAAAATCTGACTCTTAGCAGGATCAAAAAATTTTGCAGCAGTACCTCTCAATATTTCCGGTGTCAACTCTGCTAATCGACGATATCTTTCTACTAAGGTCATCCTTGTAGCATGAGTAACATATTGCTCTCTTGTCCTTGTTAATCTTAAATCCGGTTCTCCAATATGCGGGACAGAAAACATATTTTGATATTGAAAAAGCATCGCATCCATTCTTTGCGTTCTTACTTGTTCAAAAAATGTTCCAAAATTTCCTTGCATACCACTTGTAACTAATCTTCCTGTTCCTTCTACAACATCATCAAACTTAGCAGGATCATGATTAGTTCTTACAAGCATCATGTTCAGTTCAGGA
>JAGVYP010000002.1 GCA_018303205.1 Candidatus Woesearchaeota archaeon | reverse complement strand
AAGCTCCAAAACTGTGCGGACAATCCGCACAGAAATATACGCTAGACTAGCATGTCACAACATTTTTTATTCAATTATCAGACTTTTAGGACAGAGCCGATTGCCCAACAAAACATTTAAATAGAAGATTTTAAAAGGAAAATACATGAAAACAGATTTTTTTGCAGGTCTTGGACTTGGGCTTATCCTTATTCCTACCTATGCTTTTCTGCATACGCTTGAGTTTCTTGGCAACATTCTTATTGTTCTCTTTGTTTTAATTGGTGTTACACTACTCATCTTTGGATATATGCAGCATGAACAAAGTGGGCAGATCTCAAAGAAAAAATAGATACTTTCAAGGATAGAAAAATATTTTTAATCTTCTTTTGGTTGATAAATTATCTTTCTCGCCAGGTTGTCTGTAATACATTCTAAATAGATACCTGCACTTCTTAATTCTGACAAAATAGTTCCTACACGATATTGCTCAGCTCTTCCGATAAGTCCTACCCGATACTCAGTTCTCATAACCCTCTCTTGATCTTCTATCCATTTGAATTCAGGCTTGATGGGTTTTCCTTTGTCATCTTCATGAGGTGCCAGTTTGTTCACTAAACCCATTGCTAAATTAATAGCTTCAGCACGTCTATCTTCTTCGACATTTTTAAGGCATCTTTCTACATAACTTCTTATACCATCCTCTAATTCTACTTCATAACATGTTGTTATTGCATTTCGCCCACCGTAAACTGCAAATTCAACTTCACCTGAAAGAAGTTTAGCTCTTAAACTCTGGTCCACATCACGTAAGTTTAAAGCAGGTATTCCTGCTCTTCTGAGCTCTGCCGCATTTTTATCTACTTTTTTTTCCAAATCACTTTTTCCAAATTTTAACCATACCATAAACTCGAGTAACACGCTTCATTTTTAAATGTGAGCCTCCTTAGTCCCTAACTTAACCTTCTTAATCATTAATGTTGCTGTATGTTTCTTCTCTTCAAGAATCTCTGCTTCTTCGATGATAAGTTTCTTCATGAACAAGGGACAGTCCAAAACCAAACTTTCAAATTCCCCTCCTTCACCTGCAACATGAAGGCCTATTTTTTTATGTAATTGTACGAGCTTGCTTATGTCCTCGTTTGTTATTATTTTATTCAACCAGGACTTGTCTAATCCCTCTGCAGCAATTTGTGTAAAGATAAAAGAAAAATTATTTTTTAAAATCTCCCTCATTTCTAATTCCTGATCTTTATGCCATAGGGGGCAAAAGACTTTCAAACCTAATTCTTCTGCAATTTTTTCTATTCTTCCTCTTTGATAATTGCTATACAAAGCACCACTGACTATACCTTCTATCTGATATTTTTCTTTTGCTTTTTGCAACGCTTTTTTGAGATCAGAAAGCTCTTTTTCTTTTTCACCTTCTGTTTCTTGCAATACAATTGGAATTTCCATAGCCTCTGCCTGGTAAGTAGCCATATCAATATTAGGAGTATGGAACATGTACGAATGAAGATTCTTACTTTTCAACGTAATCAAACAACTTATTTCATAATTTTGCTGTTTCATAATCCACAATGCATAGGTAGAATCTTTTCCAGAGGAGAAAAGCACTCCCAAACGCATATTAGGAGGATTATAAAATTGTTTGAGATACTCAGATTTGGTTGGAAATTTCCTTCTTTTTGCAAGCTTTTCAATAGCCCTATCTGTCTTGCTTCCATATTGTGCCGCTTGTTTTTTGCGCCATGCAAATTCCTTTGGGATTTTAAAATTTTTTTCTGCTGTTTCTCTTAAGATGATTTTCTTTTTGTCATTTTGTTTTATTTCTGTATTTTCCTTTCCCCCCTTTTCCTCAACTTTTTCTATTTTGTATTGAGCAGGTATTCTTAAACAAAAAGAAACAAGGTCTTTGTCAAGGTAAGGAACTCTCAATTCAATACCGTGATGCATCGTAATCACATCATCCCTATAGAGATCGCGTTCATACATTTTTCTCAATCCCGCTAAGCATTCTTCATTCACTTTGAGAGCATTCGCATGCCTCTCATATCCTGCAAAGAGCTCTTCGCTTCCCAAACCTGAGAGAATAACTTTAACTCCGTCTTTTTTTGCTTCTTCACAAGCAAGATAAAAAGTTAAAGCAACACCTACCTTGATAACATTGTTATCTTCTATTAAAGGACAGATGATTTTTAAATATTTCTCAACTTCATTTAAGGATATCTTTTTTATTTTCAGATGAAAGCCAAAAGTCTTTACAGCTTTCTGTGCAGCAAGAAGATCAGGAGCATCGCTTAAGGATGGGTCATCAATAACAGCAGTGTAACACATAAAAGGAATCTTTTTATCTTGAAGTAATTTTGCTAAAAGTAGCGAATCAATTCCTCCTGAAAAAAGAAGGCCTATCTTTTTGTCAGGGACTCTTTTTTTCACTGCATCGCTGAGGAGCTCTGCTATTTTTTTCTGAATTTTTTCTTTTGAAAAAAGAAGTTCTGGTACTATGGAAAAAAAAGGTTGTTCAGCAAAAGAAATCTTTTTTGTTTTTTGATTGTAGAAGAGAATTTGTCGTGGATTTAACTCTTCAATATCACTACTTCCTAAGGTTATGAGCGCTTTTTTTTCAGAAGAAAATGCAAAAGGAGACTTGCTGTACCATAAGGGTTTTATTCCTATTTTGTCCCTTGCTAAAATGATTATATCTTTCCTTCTGTAAACAAAAGCGAAATCACCATCTATTAAGTTCATTATTTTTTTTACTTGTTTTTCTAATAAAGGTATTCTTTTAAAAACACTATCAGGCATCTTTTCTAATAGAAAAAATAAGAGTTCTGCGTCATTCCTAGCATGAAACTTATACTTTTTATCAAGTATTTTCCAATTATAAATTTCGCAATTTGTGGCAAAAACACCTTTGCCTTCAAAGGGTTGTAGTATTTTTTCTCCTACAATTGAATGTAAGCAATGGGCAAGAATAAAGCTGTCTTTTGTTATTATTTTTTTCCCATCCTTCCCCCTATTTTCTATGAGTTGTAGCGCTACTTCTACTTTAGATTCCTTTTTTCCTCCCACGACACCTAAGATACCGCACATACTTTATGTTGGTAGAGCAGGGTTTAAATAGATTGAGGAAAAAAATTAACGAGACAGATATGCGCTTCTTATCCCAAATAGCCACGGAGCTTACTAGCATGCACTATCAAAGAAGCAGGAACACTCTTATTTTTTCTAAACGCATTCATGATCAGAGTTGTGTCTTTTTTATGCTCTTCATGCACTTTTGTTTCAACAAGAGCACTTGCTTTTTGCACTTGCACAGCTATTTCTTTAGGAAAAAAAGTTTCTTTAGGAAAAAAAGCGAGATTGCCCTTGTTTAATAATTGCGTAGCATCTTGAAGATCGTTTTCAAATGAAGGATAAATATTTTTTATGATACCTATCTCTTTCTCCGAAAGTGTAGACAATCCAAGAAGTTCAGGAGGTAATCCTAGAGAGTACAATGATGCACAGAAGGTAATTGCTCTGGGAAGACTCACACCTTTTCCTGTACGTGCATATCCAAATAACCCAATATGCAGTTTTCTTTTTCTTCGTGCAGGAATATATTTACTAAACTGATTAATCAGGGGAGCAAGAAGGTGTATCTGCTGTTCATATACCTGGGCGATTTTGTCTATAATGGGAAGAAGGCTTTGTTCTTCTACAAAAATAGGTTTTTTTGATTTTGTATTTTCTATGTGCTCAACAGCTTCTTTTACTATCTTTTCATCATAATCATACTTAAACGCAGATTGCAAGGTAAAGGTTTGTACAGAGGGGTATTCCGTCATATTTTCCTTGACATTCTTTGGGTTAAAATTACCTCTAAAAGGAGCAGAACCACAACCAAGAATAGGATGGAGTGGAAGAGAAATCTTTTCACTCAGATCAAATATCTTTTGAAGTGCAATCTTTTCTATTAAGACAGTGCTTACAGATCCATAATTTAACGCAGGATCACTTCTTGCCAACCAGACTCTTTGATACTCTTTTATTTTTTCTTTTTTTACAAATTCTTCAACGATGCGATCTGCCTGTAAAAGAGAAGGCATATCCTCAATAAGAGGAACTACTCTGATCTCTTTTGGAAAAAAAGAGCCTACCCATGAGGATAAAGGTCTATCACCTGCAAATAAGACTTTCTTTTCTTTTGCAACAACTATTTGTTTATAATATTGTGCAACTCTTCTCAAACATTTCGGAGAAGTAATCATCGGAATGCACACTTCAAAAACAGGGACGATTTCCTCACCATAAAAAACACGTGCCACATCACTACTGCGGGGAATGCTCTCTAAAGTTTCTAAAAGAATTTTTCCTTCACTTTTTTCTACGGTAGGATTGGGAACGCGATAGGTTAAAAAAACATCCATGCCTAATTTTTTTCTTCTGAAAAATTCTTCGTGCTGTGATAACAATTTTCTTACGACAGCATTATCTGCATCTTTTCCTTCAAAGTCCCACAATTGTTCAGTAATATGAAGAGATGCATAGCTATAATACGCTTCGGTAATCTCATCATCACCTGCTATGACACTATTCTTTGAAAAAGGAGCGTGCTGTACATTATCCGGATGCTGTGTTGACATCGTTCTTGGAATTCTCATAAGACAAATAAGAAAATCTAGTGGTATAAAAGGTTATCGCGTTTAGGAACCTTTCTCTTTGTTTATTCTCTTTTTATAAAAAAAACTCAAACAAAAATACAAAATAAACAGGAAAATTGATGATAAAAAAACATTAAAAAATACATAAAAAAGATCGTAAAAATGTCAAAAATATAAAAGAGAATTGAAAACGTTCAGCATAAGCATTGCGTTTATTCTAAGAGGATAACCTTTGCTTGTTCACGATCTTCGCTGCTTAACCTATAACAATCTGGCCTGTAACGATCCTGGGGCTTTAAGGGTATCAAAAGAAGATGCGTGTAATCAATATTTTTTTTGTTATACGGACTTGGACCTTTTTGTTGAAGAGCAATAATAACACTTTTTTCGCTATAAGGACTGATGTCAATTCCTAACTCTTGTTGATAATTGTAAGGAAAGAAAAACTCATCATACCCATGATATTCTTCTCTTCCTTCACTATATTTCACTTCAAAAGACTCAGCATAGTCTAGCACATTTTCTTTTGTCGCACAAGCAAGATAACGCGGAAGTACATATTTTCTAGGAATGAAAAAATCATTTTTTATACTGATGGTTTCAACGGTAATGTATTTTACAAGAAGGTAATCATTACCAAAAAGATCTCTTAATGGTAGTGATGGTTTAAGTTCAGAAGTAACCGAAAACCCAAAAGGAATCAAACTTAATAGTATAAGAGCTATTATCAAAATACTTGGAATAAGAATTCCTAAAAAGATTTTCTGGTTCATCTGATCTTCTTTACAGGTGCTACTTTACCCCTAGAAAGGTACCATCCTACAAAGATCATCATTGCTGCAGAAAATGCTAGTATCAACAAAATGAAATTCTTGGTAAGATCAAACACATCGATAACATAACCTACAGTAAAAATGTACAAGCATATGCTAATGAGATACATCATAGGATACCATTTTCTCATCACTGCATAAAGGATGATAGCAGCTACAAGACCAAGCCAAAAGATGCTCACTCCCAGTACAGGATACCAAACCATTTAGATACCTCTCTCTTTCATAAAGTCTCCCAGGAAAAAGAAGACTACTGCCAAACAAAGCAAAATGATTGTTTTTGCAAGATCTGACAAATTAAAAAGATATTCATACGAAAAATAAGCAAGTGTAGCAAAAAGAAAGATGATCCCTATGACATAAAATACATATTCTGCCTTAAACATATCACTTTTGATTTCTTTTCTCTTTATATACATTTCTATTCAAAAAATGATTTTTCCTATTCCTTGTGCCTAACTTTTTCAATCTATTTTGTATTGTTCACGTTTATTTGATTTTTCTATCATGCTCTTTTTTTCATGTATATTTTTTCATACTCATTTTATCGTCTCTATAACCATGTTTCTTTTTGTATTTTTGGTTGTGTGTTTTTTTTTTCATAAAAAAAGATAAAAATAAACGAAGAAAATAGTTTCCTTGTGCCTAACTTTTAAAACCGCAAGATTTATTAAGAAGAGTTCATCAAAAAAGGTATGACTTTGGGGTATTTTGAAAAAATAGGATTACTCTTTTCACAGCCAATAAACTTCTTCAAAGAAGTTAGCAAAGAGGGTATTAGTAATGCTTTTCTTTTGTACCTTATCGTAGCATTGATAACCCAAGTTGTTTCAGCACTGATCTCTTTTAGCATATTGGGATCCATGGGCATGCTGGGCTTAGGTATGGGGATGAACCCTTTTTACACAGGAGTAATGGGCGTTATGCTTCCTTTCATGCTGATTTTTGGTCTCATTTTGGGTGTTGCTTTTACTTTTGTCTGGGCAGGTATTGTGCATCTCTTTGCAATGATATTTCAAGCCAAAGGTAGTTACACAGAAACATATAAAGCAACCACGTATAGTGCTGTTCCTGCTCTGATTATAGGTATAATACCTTATATTGGGATACTAGGAATTATTTATGGTATTATCCTTTCTATTTTTGGAATAAAAGAGTTGCATAAGATGTCAACAGGAAAAGCTGTTGCAACAGTACTCATTCCTGTTTTGATTCTTGTTTTCTTATTTATACTATTATTTATCACTGTTCTTGCCGCAATCTTTGGAGGATTAGGCATGTTATAGTTTTTTGCACATTATTTTTTATTTTTCTTGTAAACGCTTTATATTTCCATTCAACCTTAGCCTGATTTCGCAATACTTATATAGAAGTATATCAAAAAAGAGATATGGACTTCACTGATTATTTCAAAATATTTATTGCAGGGTTTACTTTTCCTTCTCTTCTTTTTCCTTTTGTAGCATGGTTCCTGGCAGCAAATGAAGGAATAGCACTTCTTCAATACCTACCTTTGTATATGCTCGGCATCTTCTGGGGAATTTGGAATGTGCTCTACTTTTTACTCGTTAAGCCCCATATAGATCATGTTCCTAACACGAAAATGGTATTTGGATTACATGGAGTTATGCTAGGCTTAATTCTTTATTTGCTAGGCACTTTGGTTTTTGATATTCCTACCCTCTTAGGCATTCCTTCTTGGTTTGCATATGTGATGATCATAATAGTCCCCTTTTTGTATTATCTGTTATGGTGTTATCTTGTTGCGTGGATTAATACACTCTTTGATTATCAGGTATAATAAAAAATATAAAAAATTGAAAATAGTAAATTATAAAATAGATACATTTATAAAGAAGAAATTTTAAAAAAGAAAAGGTAGGAAGCATCTGCTTACTACTAGGGAAAAAGAGGTGTAGTAATGTTTTGGCACAAAAAAGCAGCTTTAGAACTTTCTATAAATGCCATAGTCATTATCGTACTTGCTATGACCCTTCTCGGACTAGGTCTTGGCTTTATTCGCAACCAATTCAGTGAAATAGGAGACATAGAGGAAAAGGAGTAAAAGAAAAAATCAAACAACAAATCCTCGAAGACTTACGAACAGGTAATAAAAAACTCAGTTTTCCCACTTCTGAAGTGAAAATCGGAAGAAGGGATGACACAGTTATTGCTTTAGGCATTAAAAATGTCGAGAGTAAAACTATCAACTTTGTAATACAACTCAGAGAAGTAGGAACACCAGAAGCAGAAGTATTATTTAGATATCAAAATGCTACCCAAATAGGAGTATCAGGCTCAGACCCCTATCCGTTCTCCTTAGGACCTGCAGAATCTGAAGTATACCCCGTACGTATTGAAACAGGAACAACAACAGGTACAAACACCTATGAAGTAAGAGTTGTCTATGCTTCTGAAGATACTACAGGATCATGTACCCAACCTCAAACAGGATCAAGTGCAACCTGGTGTTTAGAATCAGCACCCTATGCACAAAAAACATTCTTTTTAACGGTGCAATAAAAATGGCAAAGAAAAAAAGATCCCAAACCAGAAGAACAATGGCATTACCGAGAACTATCTTACCTTTACGTCCTCTTAAAAGACAACTTACCTTAGATCAAGAATTCCAGATTATGAAAATGGTCTTAGACAAATTTCTCTGGATAGGATTTTTAATTATGGCTTTTGGGCTCTATTTATGCTTGTCTGTTTCCATCAGAGAAGGACTTTATTATATCCTTGCAGGTATTATCATCCTCCTCCTTTTTGTATGGATCATCACCAAAGAATTTGAGATTATTTCAACGAAATGATGAAAAAGGCAGCAATTGAGTTAAGTGTAGAATTTATTGTTACCTTCATCCTTGCAGTTGTTATCTTTTCTCTTTCTATCTATTTTGCAGTTACCTTCTTTGGAGGAGCAGAAGAAATACGATTAAGCATAGACGCTGAGACAGAATCCAGTATCCATGACCTGTTTGCACAGTCAGGCACTTTAGTTGCTTTTCCCCTCAACAAAAAAGAAGTCTACTTGAATGATCAAGTTATTTTCGGCGTAGGGGTCTTAAACTTAATAAAAGATTTACCAGGACAAGATCCTACAGGCTATTATTTGCGAGTAAGACCCCATCGTTATATTGATGAACGAGGAGTTGAACCGGGAATAGACCTCAGCACACCTAATTACTTACCAAGCATGCAAGATTGGATTCGTTACTCAAATAATACCAACATCATTGACTACAATGAGTACATTACAACACCCATCCTTGTAGAAGCAAAAAGTGTCATGGGAAAACAAGGAACAGATGATATTGCAACAAAAAGAGGAACTTATGTCTTTAATATCTGTATTTTTAGAGGAGACCCTGGACCTAGCGGATTAGTCTGTGATAAAAATATCCTTGGTCACTCACAGCTTTACAGCAACCAAGTGTACAAACTGTATGTGACTGTCTTTTAATTACTTGTGCCTAACTTTTCTGTATCTCTTTTGTTTTTATTAATTTTTCTATCCCCTTATTTATTTCATGCATCTTTTATAATGATTATTTTATCGTCTATAATATAGGCTTATTTATGATTCTTGTTTGTATTTTTTATAAAAAAAATAGAAGAATAAACGAAGAAAAAAAACATGTTCCTTGTGCCTAACTTTTTTCTATTCTTACTCCTTATGTGAGTACCCATAGGTATATATACTCTATTTATTCTTCAAAAGAGTGTCAATGATGAGGTTATTCCCGGCTGAAACCATGATGAACGGATGTAACTGCTGAGACGTTTTTTTCTTCATGCGAGCTCACTTTTTTATAGTAAGTTTAGTTTCTCTTTTTATGGAACGAGAATCTTTTGCAGAAGCTTTAAGACGAATTTTTAATGAGGATCAGGTAGACATTTCACGTTTTGCAAAAGAATATGGCGTGACGCGAAGCATGATTTTTTATGCACTTCAAGGACGGTCTGTTATTTATAGAACACTGATCAATCTCGCCCAGATACTTGATAGAATTCCCCTTCTTCTTTTTGACAGCGCAGAAAACATTCTTTTGCCAGAACACGTCTCTCCCTCCTTATCACCGCAAGATTATCTAAGAACAGTTTTACGTACACAACGTCTTGAATTAGGTTTGACTCAGAGAGCGATGGCAGATAGGCTTTCCATAGATCATTCCTTGATTGCTTATTATGAGCGTGGGCAAGGAATGCCGAGAACAGACACTCTAGAAAAGCTTTGTGACGTTTTATTGATTATTCCTAGTTATCTTAGAAAAAAAGAAGAACTGCGCTGAGAAAAGATTTATATAACACAAATCCAAAAAGATGATATGCGCATAGAAAAAGATGTTCTTGGTAAAGTAAAGGTTCCAGACAAAGCAAGGTATGGCTCATTTACCGTTAGAGCAAATACCAATTTTCAAATTTCTCCATATAAAGTTCATCCCACTCTTATTCAAAGCCATACCTTAGTTAAAAAAGCAGCAGCAATCGTTAATCATAATTTAGGTTATCTCTCATCACAACAAAAAAATGCAATAATCAAAGCTTGCGATGAAATTATCAAAGGAAAACATCATGATCAATTTTCTCTTGATGTTTTCCAGGCAGGAGCAGGAACTCCTATCAATATGAATGTGAACGAAGTGATCGCAAACAGAGCAAACCAGATTCTTGGAGGAAAACTGGGAACATATGACAAAATCCATCCTAATAACCATGTGAATATGGCACAAAGCACCAATGATACTGTCCCTACATCAACAAGAATTACAACCTTACTTTTATTAGAAGATCTTTGCTCCTCTTTAGAAAAATTAGAAAACTCTTTTCGCAAAAAAGCAAAACAATACAAAAACATTCTCAAAACAGGAAGAACCCACCACGAAGATGCTGTTCCTATTACTGTTGGACAAGAATTACTGAGTTTTGCAGATACCTTAAAAGAAGCAAATGAACGAGTACAAAAAGCAAAAAACAGTCTATTTGATTTGGGCATCGGAGGAACAGCAGTAGGAACAGGTATTACTACAGATCCGAAATATCAAAGTATGATGGTTAAAGAATTAAAAAGATTAACAAAATACCCATTTGCTTCAGCAAAAAACTTATTACAAAAATCACAAAGCATGGACTGCTTTGCAGAAGTTTCAAGTGCATTGCGCATACTTGCACAAGATACTTTCAAAATCTGCGAAGATCTCTGCTTTCTCAATTCAGGACCACAAGCGGGCATTGCAGAGTATATATTACCAGAAGTAGAGCCTGGTAGTAGCATCATGCCTGGAAAAATCAATCCTTCTATTCCAGAAGCGATGCAGATGGTTTGTTTTGAAGTGATAGGTAATGATCACACTATCCAATTAGGAGTAATGCATAGCGTTTTGCAATTGAATGTGCATACTCCTTTGATTGGTTTTAAATTGTTTGAAAGCATCGAATTGCTAACAAAAGGTTGCGATACTTTTAGAAAATATGGTGTTGATGGATTAATTGTAAACAAAAAACGTTGTGAAGAATTGTTACATAAAAGCACGGCAACTGCTACAGCACTTAATCCTTATTTAGGATATCAAGTGATGTCTTCTCTAGTACATGAAGCTCTAAAACGTGATATGCGAATAAAGGATGTTATTTTGGAAAAAAAATTAATTGATAAAAAAGATATTGACAGAATCTTATCTCCTGCAGCTATGACCAAACCAAATAAGATTAATAAAAAATTGGTTGAGAAGATAAAAAAATCAAAAAATTATCAAGAATTTTTGAAGAAAATATGATCGGTCTGGTTATCTTACTTCTGACATGAGAGAATACCTCTTTTCACCCTCTTGCTGAATTAAGACTAATTGAGCACTATATCTTTCTTGCATTGCTTGGACCATATTTGCAGCTACATTAACTCCAAGGTCCAGTAACTCAAACCATGATCTTGATAATTCTCGACAATTACGTACCTTTAACATATTTCTTACAGTTCTTTTTGCAAATTCTATTCTTGTTGGTTCATCAAGACAATATTCTCTTATCGGTCTTGTTTCTTTTTTCGATGTCCTTTCTTTTCCAGGTTGATATCTTGGACTTGTATCATCTGCAGCAGAATAAGAGACTACATAAGGCGCTCGTTTTTTGATAATAAGTTCAACTTTTAAAGGAATTTTATACCTTTCTTCTAATTCACGAACCTTTTCTAGAACATCATCAGTGACTATTAATGAGAGCAAATGTCCGTGATCTTGATTTTCTGGATAAACATACTTATCGCTTCCCCAACACATAAGATCAGTCAGATCTTCTATAGCATTTTCCAATTCAGGGTCAGAGTTGAGAAGAAGTATACCTCGCGCTATTGCTTTTGCAATTTCTATTTTTGTTGCAGCTTCAAGAGTTATTTCAGCCTTCTTTCCTGGTTTGGGATATCTTCCGTGTCTCTCATCCCTTAAAGGTCCATTGAAGAATTCTTCTCTAAACGCCCCATCAATCTCTCTATAATCTTCTAAAACGTTCATAGAACCCTTAGGTGGTAATTCTATTTAAAACTTCACCGTATCCTTACTGCTTCTAGATTTCTTGGCGCAACAGTTTCTACGCGAAATTGCTTGTGTAATGAAGAAGCCAAATCAAGTGCTCTACTGTTTTCTCCTTGTATTACAATAATTTTTTTAGGACGTGGATTGCAGCGTGCTACAAAATTCATAAGTTGTTTCCTATCAGAATGATCAGTAATTTCAATCTTTTGAACTTCCATATTGATTTTGACAACCATATTTTTCCCATTATCTAAGAAAATAACCTCTTGTTCTCCCCTTTGAATACGATTACCCAAAGAGCCTTCTGCTTGATAACAAGAGAAAACTAAGGTATTCTTCTCATCATGAGCAAGGTACTTGAGGTATTCAATAACAGGACCACCAATAAGCATTCCACTCGTTGCTAAAATAACACAAGGCTTAGGATCTGCAATGATCACTTTTCTTTGCTTATGATCTTCCACGTGCACAAAACAAGGATGCAAAAAAGGATTCTCATCCCTATGAAAAATTTGCTTGCGTACTTCACTGCTCAAAAATTCAGGATAAGCCGTATGAATAGCAGTAACGTCGAGAACCAAACCATCAATGTACACAGGAATGTTCTCCAGCTCTCCATTCCTCATCATCTTTTCAATCATCACTTGCACTTCTTGCGCTCTTCCACTTCCTAAGACAGGCATAATGACTTTTCCTCCTCTTTTAATGGTATCCTGAATAACCTTTCTTAAATGATCATCCTGTTCCATCTGTGAGGGCATCACATTCATCTTGCCACCATAGGTAGATTCAATCATTAATGTTTCTAATCTTGGAAAACGCGTTGCAGCAGGCTCAAGAAGCATGGTTTTACTATACTTCATATCTCCCGTATACAAAAGATTATGCAAACCATTGCCAATATGCAAGTGCACCATACTACTTCCCAAAACACAGCCTGCATTATACAAAGTTAAACGCACATCAGGAGTAATATCAGTTACTTCCTCATAATTAAGCGTAATCGTATGTTTCACCATTTCTTTAATATCATCAACCGTAAATGGGGGTTCTTTTCTTTCCCCACTCTGAATCTTAACAAAATCTAACAAAAGCAACGCAGCAATATCCCGTGTAGGAGACGTACAATACACCGGACCCCGATATCCAAACTTGTACAAGAAAGGAATAAAACCACAATGATCAATATGAGGACTTGCAAGAATAACCGCATCTAACTCATTAATGTTAAAATCAGGACATTCCAACATAGGATACTGCTCATCTTCATTTGCAACATTAATACCACAATCAAGAAGAACACGTGACTCCGGAGTCTGCAATAAAAAACAATTTCTTCCCACTTGACGTGCTCCGCCAAAACAAGTAACTCTTACCCACTCGTTCTTTTTACCCCTGATCCAACCATCATAAATACGATGACCCACACGATCAAGAAACTTTCTTCGATAGTCAGAATTCGCATAAAGAACAGAACGAATATTTTCAATAATCTCTGATCTAATAGCAGGAGTTCTCTGAATCAAAGGAACCCATAACGTTTTTTCCCTAATCTCCTTTAACGTTTCTCCTTGTTTACCAATAGCTACACCTGGTTTTTCAGATTCGATAATGACTTCGCTTCTTTCAGGATCAAAAATGACATTTCCACATCCAGCTTCTTCAGGAATAAGACCGCGAATAATCTTTTCTGCTTTTGTCTGATCAAGAAGAATAGAAGGATCAGAACGGAGTTCTATCCTTTTCTTAAACTCGTACACAATATCTTTTATCTTTCCTTTGTTATCAAGAAAAAATTCTTTATCTTTTGTATAGAATACGATGTTTGCTCCTTCATATCCTGCAGCACTTACCGTGTCCGGTGGAAGCATTTTTGACATTTCTTTGATAATATCTGGCATTGAGAAACACTCTCTTTTCTTTTTTCAGATGATTTTACAGATGTTACACCTAGTCTTTAAAAAAATGAATAGAACCTACTGAACTCCCGTATTAATGGAGAGATCCATCAGGATTTCTACCTTTTCCTTAGTGATTGCCCACACCTGCAATCCATTACCTGTTGCTATATCCCTTTGCAAGGCAGCATTAACTGATTTGACTGCCAATTCTTTTCCTTCTGCAAGACTCATACCTTTTTTATATTGAGTTTCAAGAACACCCAAAGCAAAAGGGCTTCCACTACCATCACTCATAAATTTGTCAGTCAGAGAGATACTCCCATCAACACCGATCTCATAGAGCTGATTACCTGCTTCATCAACTCCAGCAAGAAGAAATCCCACAATACCAGGAACCATACTAGGCATACGAATATTACGATACTGAATACTGGCAAGCAAATTAGCTGCTTCTTTTACAGAAGATTTTCTTAAAGTCGTAAGATCTTTAAGGCGTATTTCAGCTTTGATCAGCTTAACGAGAAGCTGCGCATCAGAAACAAGCCCAGCAATAGTAACCGCCATATGAGGAGCTATCTGATGAATTTTCTGAGCTTCCTTGTCAGCTACCAGATAACCCGCACTTGCTCTTCTATCTGAAGCAAGGATAACACCGTCTCTACAGACAATGCCTACCGTAGTAGTACCTGTTTTGACAAGATGTTCTTGAGCTATCTTTTGTTCCACATGAATCACACAGAAACGTTATTACAAGCTAAAAGTGCTAGGAGATATTTAAATCTTCCGTTTCCCAAGCAGGTTATAAAGAAATCTTTAAATACCAACCTCATTTTTGCATTGCCATGGTTAATGTTCAATTCGGTGCAAGCACCAAGGATTTATGGGTTTTAGAAGACGTTTACCCTGAAACAGAAGCAGAACGTATTGTCAAGGCTAATAGGGATAAAATCTTTGGCGTAGTTTCCGGACTTATGAAAGCATTCTCAAAACAAAAAGGAAGCCTACTGGTCACGGAAAAAGAAAAAAGATACGAACCCTTCTGGCATGTCGGAGGAAAAAGCACCTTTGAATACAAAAGAAATACCTCCTACTCTTTTCCTGTTTTGCCAGAAGTTATCGGAGTAAAGATCAATGGAAAAGAATTCAAAGTAGAAGCAGGAAATCCAGAAATACATTTTGGAGGCGAAGACCACTGCTTTGAACAGATGGAAAAAGAAATCGTACAAAGCGCAGTAACAGGAGAAACCAAAGGATTACAATTTTACTTAAAAGCAAAAAAAAGAAAACTCGTTACTGCCAAAGAATTAACCAAGGATGGAGCTGTTGTTCCTATCAAGCACAGAGCTTCCTACTTACTCTCTCTCATTGTCAAAGATATTCTCAAGCCCGTACATGCGGATATCATGATAGAAGAAAATATAGAGATTACCCAATTTGACCTCTACTTTAGACCAGTCTGGACCTTTGAAGTCATGGAAACAGATACGAAGAAAAAAAGAATAGTAGAAATTGATGCTGTAACAGGAACTCTCACCCGAGTAGACACCTGGACCAAAGGACTCAGAGAAATGGTAGGAAAAGACACCTGGTTTGATATCGGCGCAGAAGTAACAGGAGAACTCATGCAAAACATCATTCCCGGAGTAGGCGTTGCACTCACCGGAGGAAAAATGCTCAAAGCACGCCACGACAAAAAGAGAATGGCAGCACAAGCCAAGAAAGTACAATCTGCATACGCAAAAAAGAAAAAAAGATAAGCATTCTCTATTACCAAGGTCATCACCTTGGAGTAAAACCACAAAATCGAACGATTCATGCAGTTCGATTTTGGCAGAATCTCTGAGGGACGAAGAGTAAATCTCCGTGATGACCTGAAAAAAAGTTAGAAAAAAAAGAAGGTGAAGAACAGTAAACCTCCGTGATGGTCTTCCAAAGAAAAAATTTCTGAAGACTCTTTCTTAAAAGAAACTTTTATAAATTC
Organism: Candidatus Woesearchaeota archaeon; assembly: GCA_018303205.1. Classification (GTDB taxonomy): domain Archaea; phylum Nanobdellota; class Nanobdellia; order Woesearchaeales; family JAGWAF01; genus JAGVYP01. The sequence goes on along the minus strand of JAGVYP010000002.1, from coordinate 8,218 downwards.
AAGGATGAATAGGAGAATATGAAAAAGAAGATCATTGCAAAAAATGCACCTAAAGCCACAGGACCCTATTCTCATGCGATACAAATAGGAAAGATGCTCTTTACATCAGGCCAAATTCATTTAACTCCTGACGGAAAATTGTTAAAAGGAAAAATTGAAGATGAAACACGCCAAATTCTTGAAAATTTAAAATCAATTCTTGAAGAAGCGGGTTATTCTTTCAAAGATGTTGTAAAAACTACTATTTTTGTAACAGATATGACCCTCTACGGAAAAGTTAATGAAGTCTATGAAAGCTATATGACCGAACCTTATCCTGCTCGTGAAACAGTGTGCGTTAAAGAATTACCCATAGGAGCAAGAGTAGAGATAAGTATGATTGCTGTCAAAGATTGATTTTTCCAGAGAAGAAAATAATCTTAAAAACAGAAATTTTATAAGATAACTCTTTTCTGCAAGCTCATGGATCTTGCACAAATATTAGGTTGGATCGCAACGTTTCTTTTTTCCATTATGATTATCCCTCAGATGATCAAAACTATACGAACCAAAGATACGAGTGGTGTGAGCTTACTTTTATTTATCATTTTTCTCATTGCAAACATCATTGCTTTAGCCTATGCTATTCTCATCTCACAACCCCCTTTGATTATTAAATATGTTATTGCTATCCTCACAACAATTGCTTACATCATCATCTTTTTTGTCTATTACACCAAAAAAGAACGATAAGTCTTTGAAAATCCAGGTAAAGTCAAGTTGTGTGTGTTGTGGGAATGCGGAGATCTTGCCACTCCGTTGATCGTGGTGTTTTGCGTCGAACATCCTGCATGTCCACAAAAAACAGGGTTTTTTGGGACGCTAAAAATGTAATGCATTTTTACGCGAATCGGATGTTCTCCTGATATCACTCCAAGTCCCATAAAAATCAAGGATTTTTAGGGCACAAGAAACTTTGTTTCTTTGTGCATTCCCACTTAACTTGACTTTACCGAAAATCCACAAGCTTTATAAACAAAGGCCTCCTCTGCTATATTTGAGTGAAGATTCGGTTTCTGGGGACTTAAATTATAGTTTATAGAGGCAAATGAGTCAAATAAAGTGAGGAGAAGATAAACATGGATGAAGACCAACAAAGTTCTCAAGTACAAGTTAGCTATGTAAGCCAAGATCCTGAAACAGGAAGTTTACATTTTGATTTTGAAGCATTTGAGGAAGCTCTCAAAGCATTGCCTGAAGACCCTTCACAGATTATACCAGGTCTAGAGAATTTATTAAGAAATATACCAGTCCCTGAAGCAGGTGCTCGACCAGGTAAGCACGCTGATGTTTCTAGCGATTTAGCAATTTATGTTAGAACAGCATCATCTAGAGGAGGAAAAACAAGATTTCAAAGAGCATATGGTCCAAAGACTGCTCATTTTGTTAGTCTGATGGAAAATGCATTTGACATCACTTCATTGGATATACATGCTCCTCCTCTTGGTGGAAAGATCCCAAGAAATGTAAAAGAGGGATCAATAAAGTATACACCTCAGAATGCTGGTGAATTAAAAAATCTTATGCTGGCTACAGTGGCATCACTTGTTTTAAATAGTTATGGAATGCCTGTTGCTTATATAGAACGCCCTGATGAACTAGGTGCCACGTTTACAAATGGTAGTGTATCCCTTTTGCAGACGCTTACAGGCGCTGATCATCATTATGGTAACGAAGATTCCACTAAACAATTCAATCAATATATTGAAGAAGTTCTTGTTCCTCTTTGTCATGGAAAAAACCTAAAAGGCAGTGATCTCTTACTTGTTGTGTCTAATTTGTACACAAGAATGGAAGGGTTAAACACCGATGAAGGCTTTGCTCGCTTTGTTTCTCTGATTGAGCCTTATGTAAGAAAGGCATTGCCAAGCCTGTTAACACCAACAGACGAAAAAAATGCTGATGCTCCACGTGATATAGGACAAGCTATTGCTCTGCTGAGAAAGCAGATGTCTAGTGATGATCTAAGAGGAACAACTCCTGAAGAAGCTGCAACAAATGTCGTGCAGCTCATGCATGACAAACTCGGAGTATTGCAAAATGTAGGTAGCACATTTAACGCTGATGCAAGATCTGACGTTCTAGAACTTGCAACACACGGACCTTATGGTTTAGATTTTACTGACTCTTCTCAAAGAGTTGTAATGCTTACTGATGGAAGTGTAATAAAAGGTATGGCTAATGTTCCCTCTGCACTGGAAGGTTTATTATTCAATGTGAATTATGCAGGCAGAGTACAGGTTATATTACCCGGTAATGGGAAAGGACGATTAGACACTCAAAAATTAAGTGAGAGAAATTTAACTAAACCTGTCAATGATGGACTAATGACTGCATTTTATATTCCACCAGAAACGAGTGCGCAAGCAGGTGCAGTACAATCACTCTTGAGATATCTTGGAAGTGCTGATCATGCATTATTTTTAGAACAAAAAGTTCTCAGTGGGGAAGAAGCTGCAGCAGGAAAATTTAATTTAAATGGAGGAGCTCTTACTATTGATCTTGCGGCACGTAATATAACTCCTGTGCAAGAAGGAGGGAGAGTAATCTGTGTTGCTAACCATCTTATTTACTCTGGAGACGGAAACGCTGATTATGGTGTTATTCCCTGGAGCATGGGAGGTAGAAGAGGATTTTTGCTTGCGCAAGGTTTTAATGATCACAATCTTCTAGCAAGCAGCGAGGCAAGGGATGCTCTCAGCGAAGAACTAAGTAAAGTAATGAGCGATCTTAAAGAAGGAAAAACAGGTCACGTTGATGCAGCTACTGGCTTGCCTCTTTTTGTAGGTGGTCAGACTGATTATGACAGATTAGAACGACGTGTAAGAAGGACTGATAGAGATAGCGTTCCCTATCTTGTTGTCTTTACTCCAGATCATTTTGTTATACCATCAAAAGAGGGAAGTGGTCTTATTCCTAACATAAAAGTTGCAGAAGCTTTAGGTTTAGTTCCTCAAGAGCTGATGCATAAGCCCACTACTGTGAAAGAGAAAGCTCAAAGGGATGTGCATAACTTTCTTGCACAATTAGGTGCAGGTGTTGCAAGATATGTTACCCACGTTGCTGAAAGAGGCACAGACCTAAGCATTTTCGGCGATACCATGTACAGTCTTGGTCATGCACCTCATCTTGCATTGATTGGGATAGTATCTGGTGAAAAAGGTAAGGCCCCTATGGGGTTACATACCCGACTTGTTGGTGATAAAGATCATGAATGCTTATCAACATTGTTAAAAGTTCCAAATGCAGAAGGACTTTATGAGGATAGAGGGCAAACACAGGCTTATCTTCCAAGAAATGGTTCACCTTTCACGCATAGCATGGTTTATTTTGATATGAGTAATGCAATAAGCATATCAGAGGCAGTGCGTCTTTCTGTTCAAGGTGCTGAAAATCTCTTAAGAGCCCAAGCTGGAGCGACAGGAGCATATTTGAGAAAAAATATTTCCGGAACAGTACTCAGTGCTGCAGATGCAATGGCACTACAAGGCGGAAGAGTAAAAATAGACAAAAAACGCTGATCATTTCGTCATTAATTTTTATTTCTTTTCTCTTTTTTTAAAAAAAAAAAACAAAGAAAAATACCTTTTTTTAATGTCTAATAAAAAGAATAAAGAATGAAATATTTAATAGCTCCGTCCAAAAATAACCGTTGCTTGAGCATCTTTTTTGCAGTGAAAACATTTTTTATTCTTTAATATCTTACTATTTTCTTCTAGAGGAATACAACGCGCGCTTACTCCTTTTGTTTTGTCTTTGATTTCTTCTTCGCATTTGCTTTCAGTACAATGAGGCATCTTTGCAAGTTTGCCTTCTGCGATGATCGTTGTGAAAGATTCCCAACTTTCTGCTGTGAGCGTGCTTTTTTCAAGGTTTTTCTTTGCTTTTTCATAGAGGTTATCATGGATATTTTGAAGAATTATAGGAATCCTTTGTTCTAATTGGTCAAAAAGCACAAATTCTTTTTCTCCTGTATCTCTGCGCACAACAACGACTTGGTTTTTTTCAAAATCTTTTGGCCCTATTTCTACGCGTAAAGGTATCCCTTTGAGTTCCCATTCCGCATATTTGTATCCCGCACTGTGATCTTCCCTGTCGTCATAAAGTGGCCTGTACCAATCCAATTTACACCAGACTTTTTTTGCATAGTCCTGGATTTCATTTTTGTTTTTTTCAAAAATGATAGGTATAACAACAACTTGATTTTGTGCAACAAAAGGGGGAAGCACCAATCCTTTATCATCACTGTGTAATAAAACAACAGCGCCTAGCAAGCGTGTTGAAATACCCCAACTGCTTGAATAAGGAACATGTTTTTTTTCATCTTCCCCAATAAAGGAAACTTCAAAGGATTTCATAAATCCTTGTCCGAGATGGTGACTTGTTCCACATTGTAACGCTTTTCCATCTGGCATATAGGCTTCCAGGGTATACGTGCGAAGCGCACCTGCAAATCTTTCTTTTTCTGTCTTTAACCCTTTGATAACAGGAAGTGCAAGAAGATCTTTGAGAATCTTTTCATATTCATTCAGAAACAAGAGTACTTCTTTTTCACATTCTTCACTGGTTGCATACACGCAGTGTCCTTCTTGCCAGAGGAATTCTCGTGTTCGCAAAAAAAGTTTTGTTGCTTCAGTTTCCCAACGCACAACATTACACCATTGATTAATTCTTAAAGGAAGATCACGATGACTTCTTATCCACCGCTTGAAAGAATCACAGATGATAGTCTCGCTTGTAGGGCGCACCGCTATTCTTTCTCCTTCATACTTATTGGCAATCCAGGCAACTTCAGGAGCAAATCCTTGCGCGTGACTTTTTTCTTTTTCAAAAAAACTTTCTGGGATAAACAATGGAAAAGAAGCATTTTGAACTCCTAACTTTTTTATGCGCCTATCAAATTCGTGTTGTAGGGTTTCCCAAATAAAATATCCCCTTGGCCTAATGATCATGCAACCTTTAACAGGAGCGTATTCTGCAAGCTCTGCTTTTAAGCACACCTGCCCATACCATTCTGCAGGATCATCGTTCTTTTTTATGCTGATACCTAGGTTTTCTTTCGGATCTTGCTTTGCTGCCATATCCCTCATGCAGGAGGGTGTGTTTATATAGTTTTTGGCGATAGGTAAAGACAAGTTTGTGGTGTTTGAGTTTTCTTTTACATGTCAGAAACTATCTATCGAATATCTTATCACCTGTACTCTATCCCTCTTTTTGTATTTTTGTTTGAGTTTTTTATAAAAAATAAGAATAAACGAAAAATATAAAAGAAAAAATAAACTCTCTGGAGAATATGCCCTATCAAAAAAAACAACAACCTTTATAAACACCATAAGTCCTCTCTGAAAAGGTGGTACTATGAGAATACTTATCTTCCTGATGATGCTCCTTCTTCTTGTAGCTGCGTGTAGCTCTGAAAAGAGTCTTACCGTAGACGAAACTATTGAGAAAAATACTGATGTACAAGAAGTTCCTTTGGAAGAAGAGAGTATTCCTTCCCAACCAAGCGTTGTTCCTAACCCTGATGAAAGAGCAGAAGAAGAAACTTCTAATCGCGTTCCTCTTCAAGAACAAGAAGAGACTACAGGAAGTACACCGGGAAAAACAAAAACAGAAGAGCTTCTTGATGTGATGTATGAAAAAATAAAAAATGGTGTTTCCTACAGGAATAAAGGAGATCGCATTTACCTCAAAGGACCCAAAGAGAAAATGAAAATGACCATCGCATTTGGTCAAATGTTTACCATACCCGGATCACAAAGAACAGATTATGCACTTGCAGACCAAATAGACATTGCCTATTTTGACTTAGCAACAGGAAAAGGAAAAGGGTATTGCCTAGCAAGAATTGAAGGCAGTGAATTTTCCTGCGGTGATTTACAAAATAGAGCTTTTGATCTCAAATTTAGCGACTTTTATGAGCGCAGCGCACTCTATCATCTTGAACAACGCAAGGATGTTGATCCTGATGTGTACCAAAGAAAAGCAGAACGCTCTCAAGGAGTAGCAACTTCACGTCTTGAATATGGCCAAGGCACTGACCAAGTTATCATTTGGATTTCAGATTATCACAAAATGCCTATCAAAATCGCAACACGCATCAAAGACCCCTATACGCAAGAAACACATTACGAAGACTGGGAATTTGGAGTAAGTAACGAAATAATGATTGATCCATTTGCTTAAAGGAGGATACTATGGGAAGTATATATTATACTGTACGTTTGAAAAAAAAAGCTGATCGAAAGAGAAAAACGCGTCGAAGACCAAAATCATTTAAGTCAGTAGAGTCTGCAGAAGCATGGGCAAAAGCAAACAAGCTAAAAAAGTACCATTTGAAAAATTTACGCTTACCTGGCAGTAGTGATATGAAGATTCAAGTTATTGCTGAGAAGTGAACACTTATGTTTGATCCTGATCTTCTCTTTCTTCTTTTTGATAGAAGAGAATGGGAACAAGGTTTAGAAGGGGAATTAGATGAATCAGGAAAACCAGCAAGTGACTTTTCACCTTCTTTTACACTTCCCAGATTTCTTAGTACAGGTGACACATCATATCTCGCACCCGTACCCTATGATGAAAAACCTTCAGATTCGCTAAGACCATCTTTTGTAAGAAGTATAGAAATACATGGCGTTCTCCATTTAGTTGATACCGGTGGTAGAGTGTTAGACATTTATGATCCTGAAGATGATTATCCTTTTTGATGCATTACGTTCTTAGTTCTTTGATATTTTTATTGACATTAACTTATTTTTTGGATTTTTCTTGATAAAGCTTCATAAAAACAACAACTATTTAAATCCTAAAAAAGAAAGGAGGATATTATGGAATCTTGGAAAGCATGGACTATACTTATTATCATTATTCTTATTGCAGCAGGAGTTGGATTTTTTATATCACAATACACTACGGGAAATGCAAATATCGCGCCAGAGATAAAACAAGAAATACCTGTTGAAGAAAAAATAGAGCAACCCAAAGCGGCATCTGCACCAAGAGTAATACAAGCACCACAAGAAGAACAAACAACTTCTACTCCTCAGGAAAATACTGATGTGAAAAAAATCATCGACCTCTACGACAGCAGTGTTAATGGTTTTCTTTACTTCTTTGAAAAAGACAAATATTTTGTAAAAAATAACAAAATAAAGATTGAGTTAGATTACCTCAGAGAAACCGCAGATGGAAAGTATAACGGTTTCAGGAAGAAAATGCGACGGATTAAAAAACAAGCCAGTACAAGTAATGTACAACCAGTTTTATGTCTTTACACCTGCTGATTGGATGGACAAAATGAGAACTGCACAAGACCCCACTGTTACCTTTAAAGCAAAAACCCTTTTTAACAGAAGGGTAGATGAAATCACCTGGGAGCAAGGAAGTGCTCAAACAACAGTCTATGTGGACCACACCTTTGGAGTACCTATAGAAGCAATACAAGGAACAGAAAAGTGGGATTACTTACAAATGGGCATCAACCAAGTTGCAGCATTGGACGTTACAAGACCTGATATACGTTGACATTTTTATCGTTGAGGAAAATAATTTTTTACTTTAGCAATAATCTGTCCAGGCTCCAAACCCTGATTAAACATTTGAAGTCTTGTACCTCCTCTTCCAGGTTCTGTAGCTCCCATTTGAGCATAATGATCAACACGAACACCCTGTTCCATCATCCAAGATCCATATCGTACACCTAAACCTCTTCCTACTCTTTGCTCATCAACAACAAGAACAAGATGTACACCTTGAAGTTGTTGTATAGTTGACCTATCCAGAACATTAGGAACAGAAGAATAGATAACACCCATCTCAATTCCTTCAGATCTAAGCTGAGCTACAGCATCCAATACTCTTGTAAGCATAGCAGCTCCTGTTGTAACAATATAACCATTACCACCTGTTCTTACAAGATCATCTTTTCCAAAAGTAAACTTGTAACTTTCATCATAAAAAGGTGTTCCGTCTTCTTTGAGAATAACAGGAGTTTCTGATCGTGGTGTAAACACAAAACGCAAGGGATGCGTAGTTCTTCCAACAACATCACGCATTAAAGATTGAGCTTGATGTACATCTGCAGGAAGATACATTGCAACACCTGGAGCATCTACACGCCAAGCCAAATCTCCAAAATGACAATCACCATCACCCATTTCATCAATACCATAATGGCTAG
>JAGVYP010000072.1:4113-5212 GCA_018303205.1 Candidatus Woesearchaeota archaeon | reverse complement strand
GAAGCAAAAATCCATTCAAAGCCTCCAACTGATTTTTTATTAAAGATTTTCATTTTAACGCTGAAAAATAGCCTGGACAAATATAAAATCATTTAATCCTACTGGGATTGGTAAAGTTGCACTGGCCTCTGAAGTGTCTTCATAGCTTATCTGCCTGAATTGCGGCTTGTTGAAATTGTCATAAATAATTCCACCACCAGGCTGGACGATGATAAACCTGATTCCCAAAGGTATTCTGCCTGAAGCTAATTCATCCATCTGCTTCTTAAATTTCTCTTGTTCCGCTGCATCTATGCTGGCATCCAAACCGCCTGTGCTTTCACCTATATAAAACTCGGATAAATATGCGGTTATTATATCTGAAACTCTTCTATTTTCGCCGTATTGGATTTGCAAAAAGCTATTTAGATCTTCGGACAAAAAAAACTCTTCTTTAGAGTATGCGATTTGGACAATTTCCTTTGCTTCCATTACCTTGGTGCATGATGAAAAAAAAAGTATTAGTATTAAAAGAAGCGACCAAAACAGCATTGCTCCAAATATTCCGCCTGCAGGAAACCCTGCTTTCTTATTCAACATTTTTTACATCTATTATCAGATTTCCATTATATATAGCACCGCTATGCAAAAAAAGGACTTTTTCAACTATTCGCTTGGATTCATACCCTAAGTCAATCCAGTTATGTGTTTTTATCGGCCCGAAGCTTAGCTTTGGGCCTATACCCTCAAAATCCTGCTCCAGCCGCAATTTAAAAGAGTAGCTTACCTCGCTTTCAGGAAAGCAGCTCTCATCCATGGTGTCTTGATTAAACCTGCTTGCGTCTATAAGCTTGGGATGCACTATGTTAAAAGGGCCTATGTAAGCAAAACATTTTTCAGAATTATAAAATCTCGGCGCCAGCATTACTTCATCTTCTAAATTTTCAGGTATTCTTGTCGCATCTTTCACATTTACGCCGCATACTCCAAGAATGAATGATGTTACGACGCCTATAGCTACTGCAAAGGCCATCCAAAATAGAACATCAGTTATTACTGACGAGGATTTTTTATCTTTTTTTAGGTTCATGTTGCTGGCAAAGCGGTCGCAGACAGCTTT
>JAGVYP010000072.1:0-4107 GCA_018303205.1 Candidatus Woesearchaeota archaeon | reverse complement strand
AGCTTTCCGTTCTCCTTTTTGAGTATAATCTTGCTTGGTTTCACCAACAAAGGCAAATTTGGATCGTCATCAGTTGGAACAAATGAATATTCTGCAGGAGAGCTTGCATCAACACTTATAGATGCTGAATTAACCTTAACTTTTTTATTGGATATTAATACATTAAAATCCCTGAGGTCTATATTATATTCCACAGTAACATCATAAGGATAAGCATACATAGAATCTAAAATCAAGGCAATATCTCTTGCTGCGGCAGCCTTAAGGGCTGTTTTTCCTGAGATGCAGTCTCCTGCAATCATTGGCAGCGCAACAAAAACGTATAAGCCGATAAGTGTCACTATAATGGTTATAGTTACAATTGTGCTTCCTTTTTTTTTAAAAGTAGGCATATGCGGTAAAAACATAAAGTAATATATAAAAAACCTTTGATAACTGCTAATGATTCTAGCTAGATTTAACAGGAATGCACATGCTATCAGGAAGGTAAGGTGGTTTCTTCTCGTTGAAAGATTTCATTGAGGCGTCGCATACTGTTAAAATGCCATTCTTATTGTCTGCAAAAATGTCAATTTCTTCTGAGCTATATTTAGGGAGGCCGTTTAATCCTTCCCTCCCAACCACAAATAAAAAGCCATCTTGCCAATAAGACGTTTCGCTTAAAACGTAAGTCTTAGGGGCTATATTCTTTTCCAGTACTTTGCAGTCTAAGGATTTACATTTGCCAACCTTATTTTTCCCACCTTCAAAATCAAGCCCTTCTTTGCATAAGCATACGCATGCGCTTGCGCCGCATTCTGGGCTGGAGGGTCTGTCAAACTTTCTTGTAGGCAAAGAATCCTTATCATGGCAGTTATAGCACTTCCATGAGTCTGCGCCATTGGCAAACCCTATTATCGCAGTTCCGCTTTTTATTTTAACATCTTCAAACAGCGTTCTGCTTGAGCTCATTGAATTTATGCCGCCGACAAAGTGTTGAAAGGACAATTCATATTTATCTTCGCCGCTGGAAAAATCAAAATTACTGCATGCTGCAAAGAGAACGAAAGCTACTAATGCTACAAGAAGCAGCCTTACAACAGCCTCAGGGGCTATCTGTTCGTCAGCTTTTTTATTTTTCATAATAGAGCAAGCAGGAAGTTTTTTCATTTTATCATACCTTGTGCAAAGCTTTGCATTTTTTCTCCCTGGCATCCGCTTCTATCCCGACTTTAGGCTTATCGTAAGGGCAACCTTCATTTTCCCTGTCACCAGACAGGCAATCGCATAAGTCATAATAGTTGGATAATCCATCCTTATCCGGATCAGCTGTATCATCTACAAGATTTGATATATCCTTAGCGCCTCCGCCGCCTATCCTCGTAGTAATCAATCTTACTGAAAACACTATAAGAGCTAACAAAATAACGAATCCTATCACATACCCTAGGCTCTTGCTAATCTGGGATTTTTTGCTTTTCATTTTGATTGCCAGCATCAGTTTTCTATGGCCCCACAGTAACTCCGGGATTGGCGCAATCTGCATCATTTATGATTTTGAAACTGTCCATATCATTTTCCCAAGTATCTCCCCCGGGTATTGGTATTGTAAAGAGATTTCCTGATTCTCTAAAACAAACATGTTTGCCACCGTATTTCTCGTCCTCATAAAATCTGACCGCGTCCCCGTCATTGATTATGTTAAAGTAATGTATGTCCTTATTTATCCCTGTTGCTAAGTCCGAACTATGCCCTTCTTTCTCGGCAAACTTAAGGAGCTTTGCGTCTCCGTCATAGAGGTAAAGCCTGTTTGCAGTAAGTGTGTCTGTAACTGTTGTTATCCCGGGGTTAGTGCAAGAGCCGTCTGCCATGATTTGTACGCTGTTGGTGTCTTTGTTCCATCCTTCATGACTGCTTATAGAATAATCATCATCATCTAATCTATAATATTTTTCCTCACTGAAGCAAATTGTTCTTCTTTTCTCAGATTCTCCTATATTGTAGTTCACCTGTTCATACAGCCTGACATCATAAGGTCCAATTATCCTTATTGAGCCTATTTCCTCGCAGAGTTCTTCTTCATCAGGCTCGGAATCTTCGGCTGAAGGTCTGGTGTTGCAGATGTCATTAATGTTAAAATTAATAGTTGTTTTCCTCCAAGGTGTGTGGGGAGGATCATATTTGCATCCTTCATCATCGCAGAGGAATACTCCATTGAGTCCGCCTAAAAAGGAGCATTCAAAAATTTTCTCCTCGCCTATCCATTTTTTGTAGCAATCATCATCTATTCCTTCATCGGTTGACTTATCACATCCTCCAGGTGGCAAATCTGAAGTATCCTCTCTCAAGGCCAAAAAGCAAACGTGGCTTGCATCTTTCTTGTACAATGCCCTGTATTTAGCATCATCTTTTAAGTTAAAGTATGCATTAGCTTCATTATCATATTTTCCGCCTGTTGTCAAATGATATTTTCCCCCTAGCTCCTTTATACCCATCCTTTTAGGGCTAACAGGGTCTCCAGGATTAATCCCGTTATTGCTGTTTATTATGCAAAGCTGCCCGTCTATAGTGGGGACATCAAGTTTCCCTATGTTGTTTCCATTATCAACTTGGACAAACTTAAGTTTGCCTGAATCCTGAATCATGCCTATCTTCCAGCTGCTTAAAGATAAGGAATCATATTTGACAATACATTTATTGGCACTGCTTACAAGCCCTTTTTGAATTGCATCTGCAATCTTTTTGGCGTCTAGTTCTGCTTTTTCCTTGTTATCCAAATTCTTTGCGCCATCGAGGTAATCGCATCTTGCAAGGTTGTTTTCAAAATAAGGCATTATATTCTGGCATCCTTTTGCAATGGCTCCATTCTTATAATCACAGGACCCACTGTCATAAAATTCAAAAGTGCAGAAGAAACTGCCATTCTTAAACAGGAATTTGTACCTATTGTCTTTAGTTAAATCTAGTTCTTTTTTTATTGGTGAAATGGGAGGATCGCTGCAGATTTTGGAACCTGGCTTTAAGTAGCAATTAAAGAACTTTAGAGCATCTTCGCCTTTTATCTGGCACGGCAAAAAATTAGTCAAAACTTCTGTTTCAATTGGCAGAGGCTCTGCATCCGGCTTATCTGATTTTTCCATCAGTTTTGCTTTGTTTTCTTCAAGCCTTATGAAATGCTTGTCAGTAATTCCTGCCAATTCGCTGATATAAACCAGGCACTTATCATTAGTTCCTACATTATTGACTGAAGAGGCTAAAACAGACAATTCTGAATTTAGTCCAGAAGCTTCACTTGTAGCCCCGCTGCCGCCAACATCTGGTGTCCCGCCTACAGGCATGTTCTCATTGACATTTGTATGAAAAGCTTTTGCCGTTCTTAAAAAAATCCCGGTTTTAGAAATATAAAATACGCCTGCAAAAACTGAAACAACGACTAAAAGAAGAATTAATCTGCCTATAGTGTCCTGCATTTTTTCGCCTTTTTTGCTTTTAAATGCTATTTTTTTCATTTTGCTATTTAAGGAAAATTGAGGCAATGGAAGCCAGAGGCTCATTTAGTGTACCGGTAAAGAAAAGTATTAACACCATGGCTATCCCAATAAGTATAAGCGCCCCTATCATCTGAATGCTCAAGTCTGCTCTTTTGTTAAAATTCATATTTACCTCCTCATATCACCTTGCAGCCAAGATTCTCGGATTCCTCAAATGTGGATATGACTATAAAATTTTCCACATATCCCAAAAGAGGGTTTAAATCAAGAAGTTTCTTTATTGGTTTTCCTGGAATAAATCCGCCTAATTTTTTGCCAACCCATTCTATGGAATCAACTTCATCTCCATATTGAGAGTCAAAGGCAGACACTAGGTATTTGCAAGCTCCATCCTTGCAATACTGCTTGCTTGGGCTGACAAAGGATATTGCATACACTTCGTCAGTCGCATAAGATATGCCTCCTACAGGATTACTGTCTTTATTAAGCACATGAATCTTGCCATCCCTTTCCCCAAATTCAGTTATATACTGCACATAGCTAAAAAACTTGCCTTTCTCATCTTTAACATAGCATTTGGTATTGCTTGGGCACATCCATTCCTTATAACGATACTGATAAAGGCCAATAGGCTCTT
>JAGVYP010000001.1 GCA_018303205.1 Candidatus Woesearchaeota archaeon | reverse complement strand
ATGACTTTAATTTTTGCAGAGTCTCAAGTAAGAGCATGTGCAGGAAGAAGATTAATTTCTCCTTTTGTCGGTAGAATTAGTGATTGGTATAAAAATAAGGAAGGGAGGAAAGATGATTTTGGTCCTGAAGAAGATCCTGGAGTAAAATCTGTAAAAGATGCATATCATTTCTTAAAATCCGGAGGGTATTCTACAGAAGTGATGGGTGCAAGTTTTCGTCATATTGGTCAAATCATTGCTTTAGCAGGATGTGATCTTCTTACGATTAGTCCTAAACTTCTGGAAGAACTTGGAAACACTGAAGTTGAAGTACCTGCTGCTCTTACAGTTTGGGATGCTCTGGAAGGATATGATCATCTTCCGATAAATGGATTCAATGAAGCTACTTTTCGTTGGATGCTCAATGAAGATCCTATGGCTAGCGCTTTATTAGCTGATGGTATAAGACGATTTCATGCAGATGCATTAAAATTGGAAGTCTTAGTTAATCAATTAAGAACAAAATAGACTTTCTTAAAATTAAATACTACTTAAAAATATTTCTCAAACAATTGAATAAGCTCTTCTTCATTTTCTGTTTTTAATAAGAGGTTTCTTACTCGTGCGCTTCCTGCTCCTCCTTTGCTAAACCAGAGTGCATGGTCTCTAATTTCAGAAAAATGGTATCGTACTTCATGTTTTTTATACAATGCAAGAAATTCTAAAAATATTTTTTTTCTATCTGGTTCTTGTTCTTTAAAGTTTTGAGGTCCTTCTTTTAAGATTCTATTTCCTTCAGTAAAAATAAAAGGATTATCTTGCGCAGCGCGTGCGATCATGATGCCATCTGCTTTTGTCTGACCTAAACAAGTAATAACACTATGAGCATTGGTTACATTTCCATTTGCTACAATAGGAATCTGTACTGCTTCTTTGCATTGTTTAATAATATCCCAGCGATGTCCGCTTCTATACATTTGTTTTACAGTTCTGCCATGGATAGAAACAGATTCAATACCTAAACCTTCTAATTGTTTGCAGACTTCAACTGCATTAATACTATTTTCATCCCAGCCAATTCTTATTTTTGCAGTTACAGGAACTTTTGAAGCTTCAATCATTCCAGGAATAACTTTTTTAAAATTATCAGGGTGCTTTACAAAATAACCTCCTGCTTTGCATCCTAGAATATTGGTTACAGGGCATCCAAAATTAATATCAATAAAATCGCAATATTTTGAGAAAATTTCTGTGGCAATTTTCATCTTTTCAGGATTACTGCCTCCTATTTGAATAGAAAAGGGGCTTTCCTCTTTCAGTGGTGTTACCAGCTTTTGAACAGCTTCTTTTTCTCCAAGCTCTTTTTCTAATGCTACAATGCTGTCTGCATAAATCATGGGAGAATAAACCCATCCTGCGCCATAGTGCTTGCATAATAATCGGAAAGCAACACAGTTGACCGCTTCCATAGGCGCAAGTATCAACTTGTTTTTTTCTAAAATTTTTCTTACGGATTCTCCTTGCATAGAGTAAGAAAAAGCAGAGCATTTATAAAATATCAGGTTCTTAAGAAGGTTATGAAGTATGGTTGGCTTCTTGTGGGAGTACTTGCTTTGCTGGGTTTGGGGTATTTGCAGTTTTCTACTCCGTATATTATAGACAAGGATGGTTATGTGCATAGCACGTATAGTTTAACCTATGATACGCACATGGTGTACAGTTCTTATGTTGATCTCAATATCCTTTACCATCTTCTTTTGTTTCCGTTTGTTGTTTTTGATCCTATGACAGGAGCTAAAGTGAGCGCAATGGTCTTTTCTCTGCTTTTTACATTGACCTTATATTTTCTTTTGAAAAAACAAGAGGTTCTTTTTCCTGAACTTTGGGCATTAAGCATGTTTTTTGCCACGTACATGTTTTTATTTCGTCTTTCTCAACCAAAAGCTTTTCCTCTTGGTTTATGTTTGCTTTTGCTGAGTTATTATTGTATTCGAGAAAATAAATCCTTCTTTTTGGGTGTTACGAGTTTTGTTTTTGTGTATGTCTATCCTGCTTTTCCTCTTGTTTTACTTTTATTGATCCTTCATTCCTTCATGTATAACAAAATCTCTCTTTCTCTCTACAAATCCTATTTTATAGGTGTTATCGCAGCAATTATTTTTAACCCTTTTTTTCCAAAAAATATCAAAATCCTCTTTTATCAAATCTTCGGAAATATTTTTCTTCCTTCTTCAGAGCTTGCAGGAACAGAATGGTCTGCTTTTCCTTCATTCTTTTCTTTTATCGAAGTGACTTGGCCTTTGCTTCTCCTTGTTCTTACAGGAATCTTTTTTTATCTTTCTTTTCCAAAAGAAAAAGAAACTCTTTATTTCCTTATCCTTACCCTCTTCTTTGCTCTTGCAGCATATTCTTCAAAAAGGTTTGTTGAATATTTTGTTCCTTTTGCTACTCTTTTTATCGCAATTTCTTTTTCTTCTTTTCTTAAAAAAAGATACGAAAATAATTTTTTTGTTTTTTTCACTAAAAAAATAACAAAAAGAGCAGTCCTTGCCATTCTTATGCTTTTCTTATTATTTCCCGCATACCAAACGATATCATACGCCAAGGAAAACATTTACATTAATATTGAAACAAAAAAGCCCTATGCCTTTCAGCAGTGTGCAGAGTGGCTTGCGCAGCATACTGAAGAAGGAGAGATCATCTTTAGTCATTGGGCAGATTATCCTGTACTCTATTTTTATAACCAACATAATCGCTATATAGTCGGTTTTGATCCCATGTTTCTTTATGTATACGATAAAAATCTTTTTTATGTATATGAAAATCTTTTGTTATCCAAACAACCCAATCCAAAAATAATGTTACAAAAAAAATTTAATACAAAAAAGGTAATGTCTCCCACTTATCGAAAAGAGTTTATCGCTTATCTTCTCAACAATGGTTTTAAGCCGGTGTATCAGGATAAGTATTGTGTTCTGTTAGAATAAGAAGTGCGCCAGCCGGGAATCGAACCCGGGCCACAGCCTGTTTGCTGAGTGAATGATATTCTTGGCAAGGCCGTATTGTACCATTCAACTACTAGCGCATCTGGGCCCACCCGGACTTTCGTGTCTTTACATAGTTTTGCAGTTCGAACCGGGGATCTACTCCGTGTAAGGGAGGTGTCATAGCCACTAGACCATGGGCCCTTGAAGAAGATGGAGAAGAGTATGTTTTAAAAAGCTTTCTCTATGGTTGCTATTGCAAAAGGAACACCTTCTATCACGCTAATTTCTTTCTCTTCAATGATTCCTTCTTGAATTCCCAATTGCGTTGCTTTTGTTCCTACTAAGTTTATGCTGTCTGCATTTCTCAGAACATCTCCGATAAGAAGCGTGTCCATCTCTTTTCCTTGATAAAACTCGCTTGTTAAATCTAACTGCTTATTTCCTTCAGAAAATTTTTTACCAATGAGATCTTTATCGCATACTACTATGACGATTCTTCCATCAGGGTGTTTGTGTTCTTTGACTAACATTTTAGATTTTTGATTTTACGGGTTTTTTGCTTCCGCAAGCCATGCATTTCAGAAAACTAAACTCTCCTTCTCTCAGGATTTGCGTATCTGGTTTTCCACAATCTCCACAAAGTACAAACTCATTTGCGTATTCTCTTATTTTTTCATTGATACGCGATGCAGGGACCTTGGTTGCTAAGACTAATCCTTGATGTCGCAAGGTACCGGGAGTTGCCAGTTCTTTCAGGATAAATTTGAGAAGATGGTCACTCTCTCTTCTGAGGCTACTTGCTATTTGGGGAAAATTGGTAATAATCGTTTTATTTCCTTCAAGGTGCCCTCTCACCTTAGGGATTTCAAAACGATCACGCTCAAAAACAGACTCTGGAAGCTGTTCTCGTGCCTTCTTGAGCATAGTATCATAATCCATATTCTTCCAAAGAGGTGTTGGTTTATAAAAGTTTGGCTTCATGAACACAACATTTTTAAAGCGATTTTCTTATTTTAGCTTATGGTTCTTGAATCCTTGCTTAATCCCACGCGGCCTGAACATCGTCCTTTTTCTCTTTTAATCATTGGGTTTGTTTATGCCACGGTTGGTTTATTTCTTGGTTTGTGGATTTTTGAGGAATATGCAAGTATGATCATGATTTTTTTAACCGTTATGGCTGCTATTCCTCTTATTTTTGCCACGATTACGTTTGAAGAAGAAAAAGATGATCATATTGAAAAAGAAACTACTTTGTTAAGAGAGCACGCAAAGGCTCTTTCTGTATTCTTCTTTTTCTTTCTAGGGTCTATGGTTGCTTTTACACTCTGGTATGTTGTTTTGCCAAGTTCAGTGTCCTCTCTTGCTTTTCTTTCCCAGAGCAAAACCATTGTTGACCTTAATCAGCAGATTACAGGAAACATTGCAGAGCAAATTCCGTTATTTATGAAAATCATTATGAATAATGTAAAGGTGCTTATTTTTTGTATACTTTTTTCTTTTGTATATGGTACAGGAGCAATTTTTATTTTAACGTGGAATGCTTCTGTGATTGGTGTCGCATTAGGAAATTTTATACGAACAAACCTTTCCCAGTATGCTCTTTCCCATGGTTTTGAACATACGGGAACGTACTTGTATGTTGTTTCTTTAAGTTTAGCAAGGTATATGGTGCATGGTATTCCAGAAATTGTTGCTTATATTCTGGGTGGCTTAGCAGGAGGAATTATTTCTGTTGCTGCAGTAAAGCATCGTTTTGAAACAAAAAAGTTTTTCCATGTTCTTCTTGATGCTGCAGATCTCTTAATCATTTCTCTTGCAGTTCTCCTCATTGCAGGACTCTTGGAAGTTTTTGTTACGCCTTTATTAGTCTAATAACCAATAAGTTTTGAAGCACTACCGTCCTCAGGTCGAGCGTTGAGACGAAAAGAATAAAAGGTGACAAGAGGGTTGGCTCCGTCGGAGAATGTCACCTACAGACAAAGAGAATAACTACGCGAGAAGACGGTAGTGCTTCTAGAATATAACAAAATAAATTGTCAGGCTACTAGTCTAGGACTTTAAGTTTTCCTGGTTGTATTTCAAACAAAACTCCTTCTTCAAGAAGTTGTTTAATAATCTGTTCTGTATTTTGCATTGAGGATTGGGAAAGGAGTTCTTCATAAGTGGTTCCTGTTCCTTGATCAAGTGTTTTAACAAGGTCATATACTTTTTTTGCAGAAGAAAGTTTTTCCATACCTTCATCATCTTTTTTATCAAGTATCTTTTCTTCTTTATGGTTAGAAGTACCATTTTTTTTAAGTTCTTTTTTTTCTTTTGTTACCCATTGAACATGCACGTCTCTCCAAAGATGATTTTCTATTTTCTTACAAACTTCTCCATACAAATATTTTTCATCTTCATACACTCTTGGTTTTCCTATAACCAGTACAAGATCTCCTACTTCTACCCTTTGGAAGAAACCTGGCTTGTCCATGTTTCTTAAAACAATACTGCCACTTCCATCATCTACTATGAAGGAATTATCTTCTTTGCTTACAATCATGCCTACAAGTTGCACTCTCCCTGCTCTTATACCCTGAGGGAATTGGGCTAGGGTTGTCGTAAAGCCTTCTCCTTTGATAAAAGAAGAAGAAAGGAGTAGTTCTACATTTGTCCGATATGCAGGTTCCCTCTTATACGGTTGTTCTTCCATAGAAAAAAGGAAACTGCTCTTCTTTATAAGTGTTTTTCCTATAAGGGAAGGGTCTCTCTTGCTTTTTTAAAATGAAAATTCAAACAAAGTAGATTATTTTCTTTATTTCTCACTTTTATAAAAATGTCAAACTCAAAAAGATATTGATCCTTTTTATCAGCTCTGTAGAAAACTTCGCTTCGCTTGGGGTTGCCAGCTTCTCGCTTGTTATTTCTTTTTCTTCATTATCGACATTCCCCGTTAGGGACTTCCCCCTTGTCAATGTCTATGACGACGTTGAAGAAGCTCGACCTGATGCTGGCAACCCTACTTTTCTACAGAGTTTTTTATCGTAACGTTTATATAAACACCTTTTAAAAGAGGGGTATGGCATACCAGCCCTTAGTAGCATATATCCAAGGCTTGTTGCAGAAAGGGTATTCTCAACAGGTTATAGAGCACTCTCTCTTGCAAAATGGGTATACTGCTCAAATGATTAAGGATGCGTTCCAAGAAATTTCACCACAATCCGCACCCTCTTTTCATTTTTCTAAAAAATTTTTCTTTGCTCTTCTTGGAGTTTTTCTTCTTCCTCTTATTTTCGCGATGTTTTTTTTCTTTTCAGATGAAGAAGTTATTAATTATACTCTTTCTGCTTCTACTCCTACTACCACTCTCTTTTCAGGTGATGTGCTTTCCATTACTACTACATTTGAAGGGATTTCAGAAGATGCAAAAGGTACTGTTCTTTTACAATACCTCCTTAAAATGCAAGATACGGTTGTTCTTTCAAAGCAGGAAGCAGTCTTTGCTCAAGAAATGCAAAACCATCTCTTCTCTTTTACTCTTCCTTCATCACTTGAACCAGAACAATACACACTTCAAGTTACTGCAAAATACGAAAATCTCTTCTTTGAAGATAGCATTTCTTTAACTATCTCTGAACAAAAAGTTGAACAACCCCCTGTTTTGCCTTCTGAAGAAAGAAATGAGACTTTTGAGGATTGTGATCATGATGGCTTATCTGATTCGGTAGATCTCGATGAAGATGCTGACGGTATTTCTAACAGCGAAGACAATTTTATTTGTGATACTGATAATGATGGTATTCCCAATGAGCAGGATCAGGATGATGATAATGATAATGTTCCTGATAATCAAGATGGGAATCCTTTTGATTCAACGATAGGCGCAAGTGGAACGATAATCTCAACAGGGCCTCTTTGTCCTAATAGTTGTAATGATCTTGATGTTTGTACGCAAGATACATGTGTAGGAGGAGTTTGTCAACATACTCCTTTAACTCCTTGTTGTGGTGATAATATCTGTGCAGACACTGAAACTCCTGAAACATGTCCTAATGATTGCGCTATCACACCACAAGGTTCTTCAGGTAGCGCAGAAGCAGTAAGCATTGCTGCACAAAACTCAGAAGAGGCTTCTCGTCTTTGTGATCGTGTTTCTCCCCAAGAGGCAAGGGATGATTGCTTTAGACAAATAGCAATTGCAGCAACAAACTACGAACTTTGTCAGCCTATAGAACAAGATAGAACGCGGGACAATTGTTACATGTATTTTGCGCTCAATCAGCAGACAGCAGTTTGTGATTTTATCATAGACAGATTTATCAAAAATTCTTGTAACTCATTACGTTAATTTTTCAATTTTTTATACCTCTCTTGCGATACCTTCTTCACTATGCCCTTATATGCATCGACTTCTACGAAATCACCGTCATGTAAGACTTGCGTTGCTATTTTTGTTCCAATAATACAGGGTTTTTTCAATTCTCTGCTTACAATGGCAGCATGGCAGGTAATACCTCCTTCGTCTGTAACAATGGCTGATGCACACTGCATTAAGGGTACAAAGTCAGGAGTTGTCATAGACGTAACTAATACTGCGTTATCTTTCATTTTCTTAAATTCAAGAACACCTCTAATAATTTTTACTTCTCCCTTTGCCAATCCTCCACATGCAGTTTGACCTTTAATACTCTTCTGTTCAATCATTTTTTGATTCTCAACAAGAAATGGTTGATGGTAAGATAAACTCATCTTTCCTTCTGAGAATAACAGTTGCCACTTTTCCGTACGTCTTCTTTTGATTTCCTCTTTTGGAAATTTCTGTTTATTCTTTAAATAGCAAAGTATTTCTTCGTATGTAAGAAATACAAATTCTTGCAGCGTCAATCCAAGTTTTTTAGCTACTAATTCAAATAAGTATTTTGCATGATATCCTGCTTTCGTGTATATATCAATTCTGTACGTTCTAAAGTATGCCAGAAGCTGTGCTAGCTCCATAAAGTGAATATCTTTATTAGAAAATTTAAGATTTTTATATGTTTTTTTGATGATTTCTCTTTGAATATCATATTTATTTTTGAGGTCATTTAGATCTTTGGCAATATCTTTCACATTTAATTTTTCAATTCTTTCTATGACCCTTTTTTTATTCCAAGGTTCTCCAACAAATTTGGTGAAAGAAAGCCAGCTGAATTTATGAAGATGAGAGTTTATCATTTTTTCAATAGTTTTATCAACTTTTTTGCCTTTCTTATAATATTTTAAAGCTATTATATACAGACTTATCAGTTCCTTTGTTCCTTCTGTGGGAATTCTTGAAGCAGTTAAAATTGAAAAATGTCTGTCTTCATTCTTATGAGTATGTTCTCTAATTATGTCCATAACTTTTTTTTCTATTTGACTTTCAATAAGGATAGGGAAATACATTGATGGTCCAAATTCTAAGCAGAGGTCACAAAACTTTTTAAATGAAGTGATAGGATCATTAATTTTAGTTTTAGCAATTTTTTTTGAATACAAAATAAGTTCGTTTCCTTTTTTGAAAAGCTTATCAAAAATTATTTTCAGATACTGAAATTCTTTTTCTTTGAAGATTTTCTCTATTTGTCTTTGAAAATTTTTCACTTCTGAGTCTAAATAATAATTTGCATAATCTACGATAAGATAGTGATCTAAGCCAAAATTAAAGCCAAGAGTTTCTTTAAAATATTTCGTCTGAACTCCATTATAAAAATATGAACTGATCAAAATACTCTGGCCTCTTCTTTCAACTACTTTTATCCATTTGTCTGTAGATTTCATCTTCATAAGAAATATGATCTGTATTCTTTAATAATCTTTTCTATATCTTCTGCACGAATCCTCGTCTTGGTTCAAATAAGTCTCCTGCACGTTTTAATTTGGTTAAGACTTCTTCTGTTTCTTCGTCTTTTAATCCTTTTTCTTGTGTAAGTTTCATAATTTCTTCTACGGGTATTGTTTTTCCAAGTTCTTTTTCTATTTCATTAATAATGTCTTTGACTATATGCACTTTATTTCTTTGTGAGCTGCTCATGCTGCTGCTGATTCTATCGATGTCAATGGTTCCTGTTTCTTCGTCCATTGCAACTTGTCGCAAACAATACTCAAGAAGGTCTATTGCGCGTTGTGCATCTTCCATCATTACTTTTTCACTTAATCGTAATCGTGCATTTGCCTCACTTAACCGGATAAGACCTTCTAATTGTCGTGGGGAAATAGGGATACTTTTCACTCCGGCTGCTTGGCTTCCTGAAGATCTCATTTTGAGGTAATATCCTTTAAGCATCTCCATGGCGCCATCGGTTAAAGTAGGAAAAACGCTTTTCTTGGCGTATGCTAAATACTTTCTTAATAATTTTGTTTCAATAATGCCTTTTTTTGTTTTGGAATCTTTATGAAGTTTTAATAAAAACCCTGCTAATTCCGCATCTTTTTCCTGATCAGGTAAATCCTTGATAGGAAAGATGAGATCAAACCTGTTAATCAGTGTAGAAGGTAAGTCAATTTGATTTGCAACAATATCATACGGGTCAAATCTTCCGAATTTTGGATTTGCTGCTGCAAGGACAGTTGTTTCACATCGTAGTGTTGCTTGAATATTTGCTTTGCTGATCGTAACAGTTTGTCCTTCCAATGCTTCATGCATTGCGTCTCTATCTTCAGAGCTCATCTTGTCTAATTCGTCAATCATGACAATGCCTCTGTGAGCTAAGACAAGAGCTCCTGCTTCTAGACTCCATCCTGATAAGAATTCATCTTTCACGACTGTGGCAGTGAGTCCAGCTCCTGAAACTCCTTTTCCTGAGACAAATCGTGATTTGGGTGCAATAGCGTTAATTCTTTTGAGTAATGTTGATTTTCCTGCTCCAGGGTCTCCTATAAGTAAAATATGAGTATCCCCTCGCGTTACCGTTCCGTCATCCCTTGTTTTTCTCACTCCTCCTACTAATTGTAAGAGTAATGCTTCTTTTACTTTTTCATAGCCATAGGTAGAAGGTGCAACTGACTCAACAAGTTTTTGCATGTATTCTTTGTCTTTGCTTATTTCTTTAATTTGTTTCATTTCTTCTTCACTGATGGGTAAATCGCCAAATTCTTCTTCTATGGGTCTTACATGATTGGCTTCAATGAGCAGATCAAATCTGGTGCTTTGGCTTCCGCTTTTGAGAATAATAGGGACTTCTTTTATTTGTCCTACCACTTCTATCTTTGCTCCGGGATTTGTTCTTTTTTCACTCATAGGGCTTACTAAATCTTTTTTTAAGAAAATATTAATTCTTTTTGCCTGTGCTCCTCCTTCAAGGTCTTCTGGTGCTTCTTCAAGAACAATGCCTTGCACGTCAATGAGCTCTTTGGTGAGTAATCTGAATTTTCCTTTTCTTCCACAGCCACAAGTGTTTGGTTCTTTGAATTTAGTATCCAGTTGTAACACATTAATAATATTTCCGCAGCTTGGGCATTCAAATTTTGCTGCTGTTGCTTGTGGTCTTACATCTGACTTTTGTCGCACAATTCCTCTAAGAAGGAAAAGCTTGTCAAGATGTTTGCTTCTGATATCTCTAATGAAGAGTCTTTCTGTTTCTGGCAGGTTTTGTATTCGTATAACAAGGTCGAGAGCATTGCTTTCTATTTGTCGTACTGCGAGTTCTGCTGCTTTAATTACATCTTCAGGTTGTTCGAGAAGAAGGTCAGCAAGTTCTGGATTGTGTTTTGCTAATAAGCTAAAATCTATTTCAAGGGAGTGTTGTCCTTTTCGTATTTTTTCGAGGAGTTCTGCCTTATAGTGGGTTTCCAGAAAATCTCTGAAAATGTTTATTTGTTGTGTTGCGTCCATCTTGTTGCTCTGTTTCCTGTTCTTATATGCTTTGCGTCTGTTTTTGTCCAGTGTCCAGTGAAAAAATCGAATGTATTCCGGTAATAGTGCAGTGCTTTCGCTATTTCTTCATTTTTTTCGGAATAATTCCTGAACTTTTTTATTTCAGTACTTTTTTGAGATTATCTATAAGCATGTCCAATGCTTTATGTGCTTCTTGTTCGCTCTTGGTTCCTGTGCAGACAATTTTTCCATTGGAGAATAACAAGAATGTTGCTTTTGCTGCAGGCAACTTATAAACGAGTCCTGGAAATTGTTCTGGTTCATATTCAGTATTGTCTAATTTCATTGCTAAGACGTTTAAGTTAAGGTCCATGCCTACGCTACCGCTGCCTACCATGTTTTGAATAATAATTTTTGGCTCAATTTTAATTTTGATGTTGATCTTTTCTAAACTTTTTATGATCTTTTTGATACTTTCATGCACTTTTTCCATGCTTCGTGCACCCGTACAAACTACTTTTCCACTGCTGAAGATAAGCGCGCTTGTTTGGGGGTCTTTGATACGGAGTACTAATCCTGGGAACTGTTCGGGGTTATATTCTGTATTAGAAAGGGTTGCTGCCATTTTTTCTAAGGGGATGTCATGTTCTAAACTGGTAGAAACAACGATATTTACAATCTCGAGCGATCTGCCTTTCTCATCTTTTGACGTAGCTTTTTTTGCTTTTGCCATACGTTAACCCCCCCATGATTTTTAAATGATTTATAAAGAATAAACCCCTTCTCTTTATAAATCTTCTCTCCCCTCTGTTTTTCGCTTGGAAGTACTATTCTTCTTTGTATTTTTAAGTATCTCTGTGCTAAAATATAGCTTTTCTAGAGAGTATGCCTCCTTTCTTTCCTATGGAGAAAGTTGTTTTTCAGGCTTTATAAGGGCTATAAACCTCTTTTTTGTTTTTTAGAATTTGAACACCCCTTCTTTTCCTTTGGAGGTTTTTAATTATTTTCTATATTTTAATTTATATATTCAAAATATCACTTCCCACTCTTTTATTGGTTAATCTTTAAATAGATCCAACCCCTAAATAGTTCTCATGAAAGAAATGAAACCATTAAGTTTACATGAAACATACTTTCTTCCAGGCAGGGCTAGGCGTATTGTGGAATACCAATATTCACGTCAAGATGGTCCTAGAAGTTCCGATGATGAAATAATGGAGCTTGTTCAGCTTGACGGATTCCCGAAGGTAAGTGGGAGATATGCAAAATTTGGAGATAACTACAAAAATCGAGCTGGAGACGTATCATCAACATTAGACCAAAGTAAACTAGACCCAACAACAAGAGCTATCCTCATGACCCTTCCTGCCCATGTCTTAAACGTTTTAGGTCTCCAAAAAGACACACCATCTAGAACATAATAATTCTTTTCATTTATCTTTCTCTTTTACACAGATTTTTCTCCATTTTCTTTTGAATTTTTAGTATTTAAAAAGAAGAAATAAATACTCTTATTTCTCTTTTCTGCTCTCATTTCATTTGATCACTTAAATAATTGATTCACTCAGTACAGTTTCATCGCTTTTCTTAATCCAAGAGAAAAGAGTATAGAAAAAATAATATAACTTCCTAACCATCCCAATTCCCAACCAAGAAGATCCATAATGATTAATTTCTCATAATTAATGCTTACACTCTTGACTTGCGGATC
This sequence comes from Candidatus Woesearchaeota archaeon, assembly GCA_018303205.1. Taxonomy (GTDB): domain Archaea; phylum Nanobdellota; class Nanobdellia; order Woesearchaeales; family JAGWAF01; genus JAGVYP01. The sequence continues at coordinate 4,348 of JAGVYP010000001.1, read as the reverse complement.
TTCAATAAAAGTAAGTGCTTCCTCATAGGTTCTTTCTTGAGTAATCAGTACTTTTTTAGAAAATTTACGATCGTTAAAAGTAAATTCTAGAAAATATTCCCCTTCTTTCTCTCCTTTCAGAGTCCAAGATGCTTGTCCTGCTCCCATCGTTTGCACAGCATCACTCACGATTTTAATACCCTCAGGCGCTTTTAAGGTTGCTTCTCCATCGATAACACCTTTCTCAAATTGCATACTCACGCTAAACTCTGTTCCCGGCATTAAGGGTTCATAAGCAAATGCTCCTTGTAACCAACCAAAAATAAGAATAATAGGAATAAACGTAATCAATGTGGGCTTTAAACTCTGCATCATATATTTCATGTTGGTTTCCATAGCTTTTTTCTGCACAGCCATTGCTTTTTCAGGCTCAGCTTTTAATTCCTTAATCTCTTTCTGAAAAGCCTTCATTTCTTCTTTCAATTGTTTCATTAAATCTTGATTGGTAAACCATTTGTAACAGAAGGTAATCAGGAGTGCAATAAGAAAAGAAATAAGAAGAATAGCCCAAAAAGGAGGTAGCACTAACACCCATCCAAAGAGAAATTCCATAACAGGTTTGATAAAATCAAAAAATGCCATACACACCCCTCACTTTCCCATCCCTTCATGCTCTATATAAATGTTGTTCTTTTTTATACTTTTTTTATCATTTCTTCCATCTCTATCTTCTTTACTTTGAATTTTTATTCATTTTATATATAAAAATAAGAATAACACCTATCAACTTCACGTCTGAATAAATTTCCTCATCATAGGATTCATGTCCATCATGTGCTGTTTTGCAATTTCTTCATATAATTTGTAAATGATCATAACAGCAAGGAGAATTCCTGTTCCTCTTGAGAGTGCTCCTGTGACATCTGCAACAGCAGCAAGCAATCCCACACATAAGCCTCCCATGACTGTTAAAGGTTTAATATAACGATCTAATACTCTTTCAAGTACTCTCGGATCTTTTCTAAATCCGGGAATTTGTAATCCTGATGCCATAATATTTTTTGCTTGACTGCGAGCATCCATTCCTGAAGTCTGCACCCAAAACCATGAAAAGAGCAAGGAACCTCCCATCATAATAAGGATATATGCAAGCGTTTGAAGAATATCAGTTGTCACAAAACTTCCTGTGATAATCTTTCGTACAATTTCCGGATAAGAAACCCATGCGACAATTCCTGTTGCAGGAGTATTGCCCACATACGTTCCTAAGATAGGCCAATTCCAATTTTGGAGTAATCGTGCCCAAAGTTGAATATTTGCAAGTAATGCAGCAACAAGAATAACAGGAATGTTGCTCGTATACATAAAATTAAGAGGCCAACGAATTCCATGGCCACGCACTCTTCCAAAAGAGAGAGGAATTTCAATTTTCATTGCTTGCGCATACACAGCCATGCAAAATACTACAATAGTAAAAAAGACTGTAAAGAACATGATAGCAGCAGTGGTAGGATCACCAGCAGCAAGGCTTTGGAAAAATGCAGGGATAGCACCTGTTGCAATACCCGGATTTGCAGGAGAAGGCAAAGGACTTAATCCTGTAACAAAGATTTGCTGGGAAACCCCCGCAGCAATAAACAAGCTAATACCGCTTCCAAAACCCCATTTAGAAACAACCTCATCCATGAACATGATGAGCATGCCTCCTAAAAACAGTTGAAAAATAAGAAGTAACTCCATCTGAAAATAAAGTGCGGTTCCTATTAATTCTTGCGCAGGAGCTAACCCTCCCATAAAGACATAAATAGATGATTCAAAAATGATAAAAAAGACGGAAAGCAGTTTTTGAATGCCTTGGAATTTTTTTCTTCCATCAGGAGATGTCAAATCAAATTTTACCATACCTGAACCATTGAGGAGCTGCAAAACAATAGAGGAAGTAACCATAGGGCCAATACCCAGAGAGATGACTGATCCAAAACTTGCCCCAAGAATGATAGAGAGATACTCAAATTGTGCAAGAGCATTTTGTCCAAGACCAAAAAGAGGAACAAGTCCCATACCAAAAAAAAGAATAAGAATGATGCTTGTCCATTTTAATTTTTCTTTAAAAGAAAGTTTTTTTTGGGTTGGACTTGCAACTTCAGGAAGATTACCCAGAATGGATTGTAAAATGCCCATAACTTTCTATCTCCTTGGCGATTATATATATTTTTTGGTAAATCTTTCTTTTTTATGCATTTTTGTGATCATTGCAGAGATCTACTGTTCGATCCCTCACAGCTTTTGCCAAAACAACGCTGCATGAATCGCGTTGTTTTTCTGGTTTTTATAGTGTGCTTGAGCGTAGCGAAACACACGAGTTTCTACCAGATCTTTATTAAAGATCTGTTCTGGTTTTGCTCCAAGGCAATGATCACCGGAATAACTCTATTCTACTTTCTTTTGATCAATCTTTTTTTAAGAGAACAACTTCTCCTCCTGCAGCTTGAACTTTTTCTACTGCTTTGGGAGCTGATGTTGCTACGGTAATTTTCATTTTTCTTGTTGCTTTTCCAGTTCCGAGCAATTTTCCATAACCTATTTTGGAAAGATCAATAACAAGATAACTTTGCTCTTCCTTAATCTTTTGTTCATTCTTCCACTGAGTAAGATGTCTTTCTATAGTTTTAATACTTATAGCAGGGAGTTGTAGGGGTTTGTTTTTTTTAACAAAACCTTTTTTTCCCATGTAATCAGGATCCATCCAATAACTTGGTTTCTTGGCATCAGCGCGTTTACCGCTTCCCGCATTCCCTCTTCCTCCACGGTGGCCTCCTCCTCTTCTTTTTCTTCGGCCTCCCCATCCTTGGGTTCGTGTACCGCGCATGCGTACATTTTTCTTTCTTCGTCGTACTACCATTTAGATCATCCTTTGAATAAGCTTGTTGATTTCTTCTCCTCGATAACCAAGAGCTCCTCCGACACCATATGCTACCTTGATCCCTTTTCTTTCAAAACCCCCTCGTGGAGGAGAAAGTCTGTAAAAAGGTTGTGGTACTATCTTTCCTTGTTTTGTTTTGGTCATTTTTTTTCTTTTTTCTTGAAGAAGTTGAATTGTTTCTTGTTGTGCTTCTCCCCAAGTTACAAAGTCTTTTATCTTTTTGATCATACCCAACATATTGGGAGTGGATGGAACAACAACGCACATATGCTTCTTTGAAAGGTGCAACATACGAAGCGTATCTAAAAATTCTTGTTTTAGTCTGATTTCTCCAGCTATGCGAACAATTGCTATCTGTTTTGGTTCATGCTTAGCTTCCATGATAAGCAGCCTCATTTATTGCTTCTAATTCTATTCTGCGTTCTGCAGGTAATTTAAAGGTCATAAGTTGGCGTAATGCCATTTCTGTAGCTTTTACCAGGTTCATTTTTGATCCTGTTTGTCCTTTTGTTCTACTCCATATATCTTTGATACCAGCAAGTCTAAGAATCTTTGCTACTTCTTTTTCACAGACAAGTCCTTTTCCTTTAGGTGCTGGGAGAAGTGTTATTTCAACAGAGCCACATTTTCCATGCACTGCAAAAGGGATAGAATGAGGTTCATCACTTATTGATTCCCAACTTCCTCCTCCTCGTCTGATTTCAAATATTTGTAATTTTGCATTACGGAGTGCTTTTTCTCGTGCAGGAACAGTTTCCTTACTTTTTCCATAGCCAAGACCGATAATCCCTTTTTTATTTCCTACAATTGCATAGGCTGCAAAACTAGGGTTATTTCCTTCCATGGTTTTCTTTTGGGTTTGTCTAAAAACACGTCGTTGTCCTCCTCCGAATTTACCTTTGCTTTGTCCAATGAGAAGAAGATCAGTTTCAAGATTGGGTAATAAAATGTCCACGATAGGTGCTTCCATAATCTTTTGTCCTTCATGTAGAATTTGTCTGATATCCGTTATTTGACCTGTTTGCACTTTTTTTCCGAGTGTAGTCTTAGGTTTCCATCCAATCACTTTTTCTTCAGGTTGTGCAACAGCTGGTGCTTGTTCCTCTGTAGGAACTTCTTCCATGATATCTTTTTCAACATGGATTTTTTCTTCTCCGTCTACAGCCTCTTCAGGAGAAGTTTCTTTACCTTTTTTTTGTTTTTTTTCTGTCATGTTTACCCCATAATTTTTTGTTTGAGGGTAGCAACCATTCCAGGAATTTGTTCTGGATCTTGTTTTCCCTTAAATACTTGAGCAAATTTGTTTTCTTTCTTTAATTGTTTTGCGTATGCAGCAATATGTGTTCCCTGAAGTCGTGCTTTGTCTCCTACCATCTCTTCTTCTAATGAAAGTTGCAATCCTGCGTCCTGTGCTCCTTTTGCAGCAGCATAAACACGATTTCCTTT
>JAGVYP010000016.1 GCA_018303205.1 Candidatus Woesearchaeota archaeon | reverse complement strand
TGGCAAATACGAAGCATAAGAGTGATAAGGAATTAATAAGTCAGGGAATTGGTAATGTGATATTGCCTTTCTTTCAAGCGATTCCCGCTACAGCTGCTATTGCGAGAAGTGCTGTCAATATTAGGGAAGGTGCAAAGACGAGGTATGCGGGAGTTATTCATGCTCTTTTTGTGTTGTTGATCGTTTTCTTTTTTAGTCATTTGGCAAAGTACATTCCTAAGGCTTTTCTTGCGGGTATTTTGATGTATGTTTCTGCTAAGATGATTAATCCTGAAGAATGGAAGATGATTTTTCATACGAGCAGGGCAGATACGATGGTGTTGGGAATCACGTTTTTATTGACGGTGCTTACGGATCTAGTGCTTGCTGTTGAGATAGGCATGCTCCTTGCAGTATTTCTCCTTTTTGTGAGGTTAACCAATCTTATTGATATTAGTCATATGGAACATTATGATAAGCATACGGGAATTAATGTGTTGTTGAATGCTGATCCTAAGATTAGGGAACAAGTAAGTGTGTATACGTTGCATGGTCCTTTTTTCTTTGGTACGATGAATGTGTTTGAGCAGAAGATTAATGAGTATTTGAGGGAAAGCAAACAGTACATTGTGATTCGTTTCAAACATGTTCCTTTTATTGATAGTACAGGAGTTCTGCAATTAAATAGTTTTATTCATCACAGACAGAAGATAGGAGGACATGTTTTTTTATCTGGCTTAAATGAGCAAGTAAAAGAAGTCTTGTTCAAGAACAAAGAGTTTATGCACCTGATGAAGAAGGAACATATTTTTGAAAAGGCAAAAGATGCTATTCAATACATTTCTGCAAATTACATCTTTACTCAGGAGGAGATGCAAAAAGAAACCAATGTGCCAGAAGAGAAAAAGAGTTAAATTTTCTTTTTTTATGTATTTTTTTGTACTTTATTTTTGTTTTAATTTTTTAAAATTTGGTTTTTTTATAAAAAAAGAGAAAAATATGTGAAATTAGTTTTCTTCTTCGCAATCGCGTAGGTCATCTTGTAGTTTTTTTATTTGTCTGAACATGTCTGTTATCGTAGTTGTTTTTTCAGTTACTTTTCCTTTTGCTTCAGCAGCTTGGGTTTCGGCTAAGGTAAGTTTTGCAGAACAAATTTGTTGTTGTGATTTTAATCTGTTTACTTGTTCTTCTAAGGTTTCTGCTTCTTCTACATTTTCTACAAATTGGTCTGCGAATGCCGCTTCTCTATCTTGTTGGATGTTTAAGCGTTCAACTGCTTCTTCTTTTGAGAATTCTGCAGCACTTTTTTCTTTTTCACATGCTGTAAGCGCTTTTACGGTTTTTTCTTGGTCAGCATCAAGGGGAGCATAGGTTGCGTGATAAAAAACTGCTGCTGCGACATTGACTACGGTTGCGAGAACAACGAGCATCAAGAGGAGAAAGTTAATATTTTTTTGTATCATTATGCACCTTCATCGACTTTTTCTTGGGTGTTTTCACGAGCTTCTTTTAGCTGAGGAATTTCTTCTTCAATCTGTGCAGTGAATGCGTCTACTTCTGCATTGAGAAGTTCGAATTCGGCTTTTTTGTATTCTGTTTGTTGAAAGCCGATAAGGACTGCTACCAAAACTAGAGCAAGAGCAAGATATGCGATGATCTGAAGAAAGGTGTTTTTGGTTTCTTGCTTCATAGTACCACTTAACAGTGGTTATTTATAAAGATTGACTTGACTTCTTGATTAATTACAATATAGAAAAATATTTACATCATGTTTGAATTTCTTTTGTCAAAAACCACCAATCAAAGATTGGTAGCATGTGGCAACATGCCACTATTAATGTGGTTTTTGAGCATGCTCAAAAATTTTTCACTGTGTATAGTTCATTGGCTTCCTGCCGCTAGTCAGAAACTAGTGGAAAATTTTTGACATTTATAAAAAAATAAACATTTTTCGATTTAATAAATTAAAATATAGAAAATAATTATTATTCTCCTCTCTAAAATCTCACCACAACATTTATAAAGAACCCCTAAATCCTAGAGTATAGCTAAATCATTGGAGGATTTGAAGATGGCAAAAACAAAACCACACATTAACTTAGTATTCATCGGACACGTAGACCATGGTAAATCAACGACTGTGGGAAGACTACTTTTTAACTCAGGCGTTATTGATGAACAAACCATGAAAAAACTCAAAGAAAAAGCTGAATCCTTAGGAAAAGGAGGTTTTGAATTTGCATTCGTCATGGACAACCTCAAAGAAGAACAAGAAAGAGGTGTTACCATTGATCTTGCTCACAAAAAATTTGTTACAGATAAATACGAATTTACCATCATTGATGCACCCGGCCACAAGGACTTTATTAAAAACATGATCACAGGAGCATCACAAGCAGACTGTGCTGTACTTGTTGTTGCAGCAAATGACGGAGTAAATGCTCAAACTATCGAACACTTAAGACTTTCTAAAATTCTGGGTGTTGGACAATTGATGGTTGCAATTAACAAAATGGATATTTCTTCTGTTGACTACAAAGAGACAAGATTTAATCAAGTAATTGAGGAAGTAAAAAAGCATGCTGTACAAGCAGGATGGAAATTAGACACGCTTCGTTTTATTCCTATCGCATCCTTGCCAGGAGAAAATATTACCAAGCCAAGTGAAAAAATGCCTTGGTGGAAAGGAGACACTCTCTTGCAAGCGATTGATAAGTTTACGCTTCCTGAAAAACCAACCCAGCTTCCTTTGAGATTACCGATCCAAGATGTGTACAACATTACCGGTATTGGAGTTGTTCCTGTAGGAAGAGTAGAAACAGGAATCATGAAAGTAGGAGACAAAGTTATTGTTGTTCCCGGAAGAGAAGGTAAAGGAGTTCATGGTGATGTAAAAAGTATTGAAATGCACCACGAACAAATTTCCCAAGCAGAACCAGGTGATAACATTGGTTTTAACGTGAGAGGAATTGGAAAAACAGATATTGCACGAGGAGATGTTCTGGGTCATGAAAGCAATGTTCCTATGGTTGCTACAGAATTTACAGCGCAGATCGTTATTATGAACCATCCGAGTGTTGTTACCGTAGGTTACACACCCGTATTTCATATTCACACAGCACAAGTAGCATGCCAGTTTATTTCTATTGAGAAAAAATTGAACCCTGCAACAGGTGAAGTCTTGCAAGAGCATCCTGACTTTATCAAAAATGGGGATGCTGCAATTGTAAAAATTAAACCCGTACAGCCCCTTTGTATTGAAAAACAAAAGGACATTCCTCAAATGTCCAGATTCGCAATCAGAGATTCAGGACAAACTGTTGCTGCAGGAATGTGCATTGACCTTGTCAAAAAACAGTTATAAGATTTTATTTTTATCTTAAAAAAACTTTTTAAAGAAGAGGAAACAGAGTATGACAACCTGTAGCGTTGTTATATCCCACACACAACCATGCCACGAGCAAGAATTAAACTAGCAAGCACAGACATTGATAAGATTAATCAGGTGTGCACATATATCAAAGATATTTCTGACAAAACAGGGGTTTCCATGCGTGGTCCAATTCCTCTTCCTACCAAGAAATTACGTTTAACCACGAGAAAGTCTCCTTCTGGCGAAGGTAAAGCATCCTGGGAAAGATACGAGATGAGAGTACATAAAAGGTTAATTGATCTGGGAATTGATGAACGCGCTTTGCGCTTAGTTATGAGGGTTCCTATTCCTGAAGGATTGAATATTGAAATAGAAATGAAAGAAAATTAGAATGATTCTTCTTCCTAAAGATGATATTGCCAAGCAACCTATTCTTTCTCAAATTGCAAAAAAATTTTCTAGAGGAAAAATATATGAAGAATCTGAAGTAAACAGGATCATTACGTCTTTTGATACAGAAGATCATGTCTTATTCAGACGAGAACTCATCAATTTTGGCTACTTGCAAAGAGATCCCTACAAAGGAACGTATTGGCTTCTTAAAACAGAACTTTCTCAGGAAACCCTTGATGCAATAGGAAAAAGACAAAAGAAAACACAGAAAGATTAATAATACGCTTTCTCTTTTATATAGAGCACAACTGCATTGGGAATAAGATTTCCTTTTTCATCAAAAGCAGTTGTAGTAGTATATTTTCTTTTTGATAATCCATACAAATTTATAATTTGTTCTAAGACATTCAGAGTAGGAGGACTCGTTTGCGGCAAAGCAAGAATACCCCATCTGTCAACAGAAAAAATACCTTTACAATAAAAATCATCTTCATTTAATAAGGCATCGACCCAAGCTTGTTCTTGTTGATCTTGACAATACCAGTCAATATACGCTTCTACAGGAACTTGGGGACGCTGAAGCTCCAGCGTTTCAATAGGCCCCTGCACATGGGGTAAGGTTAGTGTCTTCACAAACTCACGAACAGAAGAAAAGAAAGAGGTATATAAGGACTTATGAAAAAAATATTCCAAAAGGAATAAAATCGGTATTTTGGTTTTTTATATTTTTTTGTCTCTCTATCTTTATTTTTCAATTTTTATATCCCTTCTCTTTTTATCGTTTATCTCCTAATTTATTTTTCGAATTTTCATTAAAATTTTTATCATTTTTTAACCATTTATTTTTGAAGAGCAGAAAACTAAAAAGATATTTTAGAGTGAGAGATGATAAAAAAAAGAGGGGTAACAAATAAAGAAAAGAGAAAGATTTAGTTGGGCATATATCTTCTCAGTCGGTTAATGCCATGAGATTTTTCCCAATCACAGATGTCCCGTCTTGTTTGTTCTGCAGTGGGCAATCTGTCATGGATGAGACGTGTGAGTTCAAGTGCTCTTTCGGGGGATAAGTATCCTCTTCCGCGAGCTGCTAGGGATTCATAGATAGACTGGGCTGCATACTCGAGAAGTCTGTCTCTTTGGCCAATAACCGTTTTCATTTGGGGGTGATGGAAAACAACAATGGACAAACGATCTTTTTCAGAAGTATCGGGGTGTAATCCTACCCAGTGCATGGTTGGTTTAAGTGATCCTGCTTTGCCATTTTTTGTAAAAAAGTGTTCTGCGAGGTCTGCTGTATTAAGAACCATTTGTCCTAGAGTAGTGTTTACTTCTATTGCATTTCCTTGATGATCCAAGATGTAAAGTCTTCTTGCTTGGGCTAAGGTTGTCATTAATCCTACATCAGTGTGAGGATCTGTGCGAACGACATTATGGACTATGGTTTCTCCATGACGCACTGCCATAACAGGAATGTGAGGAATAGTATATCCTCGTACTTGAACGTCGCGTAATTCTCTCGTAGATACTCTTTCTGACGAAGGTACACCCGGATACCAATTTAATCGTAGGGTAGTATTACCATAAGCTAATTCTCTGCAGAATGTTCCTGGTAGTACTTCTAAAACACGTTCAAGTCCTTCTGTGTGATGGAGTAAGAGATCTTCTGCTCTTTGTAAAAATTGTTGTGCTAATGTAACAAGTTCAGGAACTCTTGGAATGAGTGGTGTTGCAGGAAAGAATCCTTCATGCACTTTTCGAAACGCTTCATACGGATGTCCTTCAGGAACTTCTCTTCCTATCATTAAAAGAACTCTTCTTCTGGAAAAAACAGTTTCTCCATCTTTCCCTGACCTATTTTCTCCAACTTGGTTACTAATTCCGGATTGCCCTTCTGTTAATGCACCGTTAAAAGAATTTGTTTCTTCAGGAGTAAGTCCTTGAAAAAAAGTAGTTGCTACACTAGTAAGACGAGTAAGAAGTTCTTGATTTGATTGCTCTCCTTGAGGTACTAATGCTTCCAATCCCTCGAGAGGTGAAAAACCTGTTCGTGCAAGATTGCCATAGAAAAGTTGTGGAGCATCTTCCCTGCCGATATGTACGACTGACAATGAGCTCTCCACTCCCATATGCTTAAGGTGAAATAACCTTCTATTTAAATGTTTCAGCATTCTTAGTAAGTGATAAAAAGAAAGGTATTTTTTATAATTGGTAATACGTTGTTACTGCATATCTACGTGACGATGCACCATAAGTGTTTCTCAAAAGTGTATAGCTTCTAACGATCACCAGGCCATTTGGTAAAGAAAAAATATCTCTTGATAGATTATCATTGCCTAAGAGATCGCTTGTTTCTTGTATTTCTATTCCCGTATGCAAACCACACAATTTCAAATGATGTAATAAGCCTTCACTCTCCCCATTCCATCCACCAAAGACTAATCCTTGAGTTCCTCTTGCAAATGTTTCTTCTATCACTTCAAAGAAATCATCAAGATGTAAATGGAAATCTCTGCTTTCATCTGTGCTGGAAGCAGTCGGTACGTGTAATAATCCTCGCTCTCTTGTGTTGCTAAAGAGAACGCTCATGCAGCTTTCTACTCTTTCTGTTTGAAGAATTCCTTCTTGCGTACTTTTAAAACCTGGCCAAGGGACAGGAATAATAGGAATCATATCTATTTTAAATTTTTTTTGTATATAAAGATAAGGCAACAATGTTTATAAAGCAGGTGCCTTCCCTCTAGCTAAAGCCGTGGTGGCACAACCTGGTACTGCGCAAGCCTGGAAAGCTTGTTTCCTTCGGGATGTCCCAGTTCAAATCTGGGCCACGGCGTTTATTTTTTGGTGGGCTTGACGAACGAAGTGAGGAAACCCACGTGTTTCTACCAGATCTTGTTAAAGATCTGATCTGGGCCACGGCGTTTTTTATTTTGGCAAAGGACTCATTGCTTGTTCAACAGCAGTAATAAGTTGAGAAGCGTTGTAAGGTTTTTCTAAACTGGGAATATTCATTTGAGTAGCAGCTAACAAAGCATCACTTTCTGCACTTACGAGAAGACGTGCCATATCTGGGTATTGCCCTGTTATTTCTCGAAGAAAATCAGTACCTTTTCCTGAAGGCATACTATTATCAGTAACCAGAATATGATATCCTCTTTCTTTTAATCGCGCTGCAGCATCTTGTGGGTGTCCAGCTTCAGTAACTATGAATCCAAGATCCTCTAAAACATCTTTAGTGAAAGATCTTATACTCCACTCATCATCTACGACTAATGCATGCAATTCTTTGGTCATATCCTTATAGAACAACTCATCTTTTTAAAGATTAGCAAAGTATTTATAAGGAAAAGTTAAAAAATGAGGTATGTTATTCGGTTCTGAAAAAGCGAAGGATTTTAAGCATATTGAGTTTTGGTTAAATACTCCTAAACCCGTGCATCTTGAGGATTTTGAGAATAAGATTATTTTTCTTGATTTTTTTGCGTATTCTTGTATTAATTGTAGAAGGGGTATTCCTTCGGTAGTAAAATTGTATAAGAAATATCATCCCCAAGGCTTAGTAGTGATAGGAGTGCATGTTCCTGAATTTGAGTTTGAGAAAGTGCCTGAAAATTTGAAGATGGCACTTGCAGAAGAGCATATTCCGTATCCTGTTGCTATGGATAATGATCATGCAACGTGGTATTTGTATGGTGGTGAGTATTGGCCAAGACAAGTAGTGATTGATCAAAAAGGAAATGTTCTGCTTAATGTGACAGGTGAAGGTCATCTTGAAGAGATTGAAAAAACTATAAGGAAAGCATTAGAAAATATTGGTGCTGATCTTGCCACAATTCCTGAAGAGAAAGAAGGAAAAAGCTCTTTTCATCTTCGTCAAACTCCTGAAATTTATGCTGGTTTTTTTCGTAATGAAAATATAGGAAGCACGTATCATGAAGCAGAGAAGTGTTACCAAGATCCAGGAGAGCATGAAGAAGGTGTTCTCTATCCTCAAGGTGCTTGGAAGCAGAATTATGAGTACCTATGGCATTATGCTTTTACAAAAGAGTATGAGTATATTGCATTGTCTTTTCATGGTCAAGAAACAAATATTGTTGCAATGCCTTATAATACTGATGAAAAAGCAAAAGTGTATCTTGAAATTGATAAAAAACCGATTCCTCCTGAGCTGGCCGGAAAAAATGTGCAGTACGAAGGTAAGCAAAGCTATGTACTTATTGATAGACCTGATTTATATAGAATTTTTAAAACAAAAAAAAGAGATTCGTATGAATTAAAACTGATTACGAATTCGAAAGAGTTTTGTTTGTTGAGTTACACTTTTGGGTAAAAGATGTATCTTTCTTCTTTTGTATTATTTATTTATTTTTTAATGATATTTCTTTTTTAAAAAGGGAAACAAAAATAAAAATGGCCATTACAGAGCCAAACCTATAGAAAAATTTATAAAGATGGAGAGAGTTGATAAAGTCATGGAAATGAAAAAACTCTTCATGATTTTGAGTATTATTGCCATTCTGGTATTGGTAGGCTGTAAAGAGAAAAATATGCCTATTGCTCCTGAAGAGCCTGTTGATGAGCCTGAAACTGTTGCTGATATAGAAGAAACATTGCAAGAAGAAGAGGATCTTACTGCAAAAGATATTCTTAAAGGTGGTGCTACCTTGGAGGAGGAAGAGCCTTCTGAGGGCACGGGAGTGTTAGCAGTTCTTGATAATACAGAGGCAACACGAACAAGCACTTGGACGCAGTATGGGTATTATGGCGAAGAGCATACTGATGAAAGGTCTATTGATGAGGATGAGTCAAGAAAGGCAAAGTTTAGGAGAACGTTAAAAAATGCTGATGTTCCCGGTGATTCTGAAGCAGGTAGTGATTAAGTACTCTTGTGATATTCTTGGAAGAAATGAAGCGCTTAGAGTGACCTCAAGTATATAAATAAGCTTCCTTTAAAGAATATCCCATGCAGAGAAGAAGAACCTTTGTAAAAGCTGTAGGAATTGTGGTAGGGTCTGGATTAGCTGGTCTTGTAGCTGCTGGATGTGAAACAACTGCTAAGACAGCTGAGCAAATAGCTCGTATTTCTGCTGTAGCTCAACAAAGAAAACAAAGCAGTTCTCTGGAGGCTCTTTTTGCAGCAGCTCCTGGTTTAAGGGAAACGTTTCCAGATTTTAGTGTAAGAGATACCGCATATGGACTGCATATGGTACTAGGAACTGATAATCAGTGGGGAGCATTTGAAAATGTGGTTTATTCAGAATTAGTAACTGCTAAGATAAGAGTTGAAACAAAACACGCAACGTTATATCTTGATCCTCGGAGAGGCATAGAAAAAGGTATTTCTAGTGTGAGGTATGTAAATACTGAAGGAGAAATTCGTGATTTGATTTTTGTTTCTCCTATGCAAAGGAGTCTTATTGAAAGCACAGGAAAGTCTGTTGATGAATATCTTGGAGAAAAATATATCCATCAGGGATTCGCAGAACTATTAGGACTTCCAACAACAGCACGATATATAGGAAATATTGAAGGACATTTAGTTTTTGATACTTTTATTTCATTTCATGTGCATCGTTCAAAAGATCGTAATCCTGCAAAAGAGTTTATAGAAAGAGATCCTGTGCAAAGACATTATCCTGGAGAACAAGAAGGAGAAAAAGAGAAAACTGCTTATGAACAAACCGTTTGGATTAGTAATACCCCTTTTTCTTTTTTATCGCATGAAGAACTAAGTGAAAAAGCAGCTCAAGAGATTGCAGATTATGTGAGTGGTCTAAGAGCAGAAAATATTGATCAAGAAAAGTATAATCAACTGATAAGGATGAAACCTGACTCTCCGGAATTATACGCTAAGTTGCGTAAAGAAAAAGAGGGGAAAAATATTGCAGAACGCATAGTATTAGTAGAGCGTTTTTTAAAGGGTAAGGAAATATATGATGAGCCTATTCCTGGAAAAGGAATGCATACTCCTTCAGAAGAAATCCTTGGCGCTACTCAAGTTGATTGTGATATGTTAGCAGAGATATACAAAATTTATTTTGGAGCTGAAGAAGGAGAATGTGGATTTCCTATTTCACCTAGGATAGTGAGTATTCCAAAAAATGATGGAACAAGAATGTTTCATGTTCCTACTGAGCTTTACATTCCTCCAACGGAGAATTTGCCTCGAGGAATGGTTTTATGCTTGAATAGAAAGAAAGGAGGAAATGCTATGTATGAACCTTCTAGACAGTTATCTGAAGCAAGAGACATTCTTCCGGGGGCAATTGTTGTTGGTTACATGCCTCCTTGTTCAGTCGGATTTAAATAACGAAAATCGCACTAATCCCCGACCTAAAGGTCGGCGTATTTAATCATGTGATTTTCGGGATTGAAAATTGTCGGACTAAAGTCCGAGGTATTAAACCCCGACAATTTTCAATAAAAATAAAAAAAATTATTTTCTTTTGTATTCTACAAAGACCAAGATCAGCACTCCTAATATTGCAATGGTTGCAAGAATGTGCAAGAACGAAAGGGGTGATGTTGAATATGCTTTCCCAGTGCTTCTTGCAAATCCTGTTCCAGAAGCTGCATCTGATGCTGAATCCGTTGCTGTCCAGATGTCAAAAATACTACCAGTACCAATAGCTACATCAGAGATGGTAAGTTGATTATCGCTTGCAGTTTGAAGTGCAGTATCAAGAGCGCTTGTTAACAAAGCAGTTTCTTGTTCTGTTAGTGTTCCATCTGAGCTATATTGCAAAAATGCAGAGTCTGCTGCAGAAAAGTCAGCACTATTAAAACCTGATGTTGAAAGTTGGTAGAGTATTTCTCTTTTATATTTTTCCCATGCGACTTTGTTTTGTTCTAGTTTATTATTATCTTGTAGTTTCACTTCTTCTGCACTACAATCAACAAGTGGAGGACCGTCGCATTTAACTCCTGTGTCTGTATCTAAGCAATGTTCTCTACATTCACCACTGGGAGCATTGCATCCTGGAACATTCTTCTTACAAGGACATTGTTCATAGGTTATTTTTGTTCGATCACGAGGGATAGTATCAATTTTAATCTTGGTTCCATCTCCCCCTATAGCACAAGTATATTGACTAGTGTCAGTATCTTGGAAGGATGTCATTGTTCCACCTGGTTCTCCTCCTGGGGGATCTCCCGTTATATCCTCAGGAACTTCTGTTGTTACGGCTGGTTTTCCACATTCTTTTTCAGGTGTTTGACAAATGTTATATGCTTTAGCTTCTGCTAACGCTTGGTCACTGCCTGTAGCTAAAGTTATACTAAATCTTTTTTCTGTACACTTCCAATAGCAAGTTTTCTTTGGATCTTTTAAACAAGGATGTGTTGCTTCTTGAATTTCACAACTGCATTTTTTCTCTTTGAAAATCCTGTCACCACTCCCACCACTTTCAGTTAACCATACTTCTCTTCCACTTGGTGTACGTTGTTGAAATGTTTGTTTTATGAGTTCCCCTTCTTCTGGATTTCGACATCTCCAGAAAAACGTTTGATCACCAGATCCATAATATATAGTCGCAGGTTCGAGAGGTTTAGTAGGTGGATCACCACCACCTTCTCCAGTAGGGGGTCTTGGGCATGGTCGTAGCACCCAATAGTATTGGTCGAGAATAGTTCCACCAACAGGAGTATATGGCCCGTATCGTTCTTCTTCTCCTTCTCGGGGGCTACTTGATCCTGGATCATCCGCGACATCAGGTGGTACTGCTGTTCCAGCATAACTACCGATATCTCTTCCCTGTGCATCTACTTTATACCAGCACATACGTTCTTGTGCTTGTACTTGTGTTGAACATAAAAAAATGAGTAGGAGAATGGAAAGAAGGATAAGAGATCTTTTTTTCACAATTACACCTCGTTTTCCTATTTTCTTTTTTTCTTTTATAAAAATGTTTGCATTGTCTTTTCTGATAATTTTTATTTTAAAAATGAAAACAAAAATGCAAAGACATGCTTAGCTCATAGACACTAAGAACTTGTCTCAGTTGGTACGTGAGAATCATTGCCTTGTAGCAAGATCACAAAATCGAGTGATTCATGCCAGATTTTTAACAAAAATCTGGTAAAAACTCGTGTGTTTCACTACGCTCAAGCACACAATAGAAACATCCCACGAAAAGAAGAGATTAATATAGTCGTGGCATGCGACTTTATGTCGCATATGTTTCTACCAGATCTTTACTGTTAAAGATCTGCTGCGATCGAAGGAGCAGCAAATCTACGCAATGATTCTTACCTATTGAGATAGATTCTAAGAAGGGTTAAAGGAAAGGATAATAAAAAATTGAAAAAAAGGCCTTCTTTGATTATACCTATTTTTATATCTATTTTTAATTATAGAAAAGTATATAAATAGAGATATTAAAAAAATGATAATTTTATACATAATAAGATGGTAAAGCTCCAATTTGATTCCAACAAGCAATTCAAGATAACTCTGCCTAAACAAATCCTCGTAGCAAAAGGATGGAACAAGGGAGATGAGATCAAAATTCAACTCGATGAACAAGGAAATCTTATTCTCAAAAAAGAAGAAAAAGGAAGAAAAAGATGAAAACACTTACCTGGAAAGATATCAAACTCAAAGAGCACAAAAAAGACGCACATAAGGGTGATAAGGGAAGAGTGCTCATTATTGGAGGGAGTGAAGAGTATATTGGCTGTGTTGTTTTTGCAGGCTTAGCAGCATTACGTAGCGGTTGTGATGTCGTAACAATAGCAGCTCCTGAAAAAGTGGCCTGGGCTATTAATGCGTTAACTCCTGATTTGATCACGAAAAAACTTGTAGGGAAGTATTTTACTCCAAAACACTACAAAGATCTCCTCCCCCTCACAGAGAAAGCAGATGTTATTCTCATAGGAAATGGTCTTGGAAAAAACAGGCAAACACAACAATTTGTAAAAAAGATCGCGAGTTTTCTGGTGAAAAAACAAAAAAAGATGGTCATAGATGCTGACGCATTTTCTTTTCTGAGATTACAAGATGTTGACCACGCAATTCTTACTCCTCATCATCAAGAATTTAATCGTTTATTGAAAAATTCAAAATTGACTCAAAAAAGTTTTCAAAAAAAAATGAAAGAGAATGTACTACTCCTGAAAGGACCGAGGGATTTTATCTATACAAAGACCAAGTGTGTGGTAAATACCACAGGGGATAAACGCATGACCGTAGCAGGTACAGGTGATCTTCTTGCAGGGCTCTGTGCAGGTTTTGTTGCGCAGGGAAATTCCTTGTTTGAGAGTGCTTGCTACGCTGCGTTTTTTTCAGGAAAATTAGGTGAAGCTGCTAGGAAAAAAAGAGAAGTCCATTATCTTGCCAGCGATTTGTTAGAAGACATCATCAAAGTAACAAACAAGAGAAAGGGATATTAAAATGAACACGCATACCTTACCCGTAACCGTACAAGTGGGAAAAGCAGGAATTACCCCTTCTTTGATTGAAGAAATAAAAAAGCAATTGAAAGCAAGAAAGCACATCAAAGTAAGATTACTAAAGGCCTGTCTTGAAGACAAAACAAAGCAAGAACTGTTTAAGGAACTCCCAATAAAAACAGGTGCGCAAGTTATTCATAAGGTGGGTTTTATTATTATCTTAGAAAAAAAATAAAGCAAAGAAAAAATAAGGAAATCCATAAAAAGATTAATTCGTCTCGTGCTTAGGATGTTCATGACCCATGCTTTTTTTCTTTTGAAGACGGGAAAGATGGACCATTTTTTCTTTGAGAAATCGTTGCATGCTGAGTTTGTTCTTTTCTATCATCGTTGAAATATAGCTTCCCCCTAAGAAGTGGGGCATCATGACATAGGTAGCTCCCTGACTGTACAATTGTGTTGCTTCTTCAATTTGATGCGAAACCATAATAGAAATAATCTTGGTATTGCTTTCTCGTACTTTGTTTAATAAAAGAAGATTAGTCTCAATCACAGGGATGGTAGAAATGATCATCTTTACTTTTGAAAAATCAAGAGTATCAAGAAGTTCGGTATCATTAACATCACCATATCTACAAGGATACTCTTTTTTTGCAAGAAGATGAACAACCTCGGGATTGTAGTCAATAACAATAAAGGTTTTCTTTATTTTCTTCACTGACTCTAGGATATCAAATCCAATCCTGTTATATCCAAAAAGGATAATGTCATATTTTTTATTGCGCTGATAGTGCTCATCAACTTTTTTTCCCTTTTTTTCAAAGAAGGTTAAGAGTGGAGAAAAGAAATTATAAAGTTGGTTAGCATACAAGATCATAGAGGTAGATCCTGCAATGGTAATGATTCCTATAAAAGTGATCAGGGAGAAAATTTCTACACTGATATGTCCCAAGCTTACACCTAGTGCAGTGAGCACTAAGGAAAATTCACTGATTTGCCCAAGAGTGATTCCTGTCATAAAACCGTTTCTTTTGGTGTATCCTCGCATACCCATAAGGATCATGACAAGGAGGGGTTTTCCTATGAGAATGAAGAGGGAAAAGATGATTCCTGATAAGAGATTATGACTTATGTCTCCAAAAATCATTTGTGATCCTAAAAGCACGAAGAAGAGTAAGACAAAGAAGTCACGCAAGGGTTTCATTTTTGAGCTTATTTCAATATGATAGGGGCAAAAGGAGAGGGAAATACCTGCAAGAAGAGCTCCTGCTTCGATGGAAAATTCAAGATATGCAAATACGGTTGCTAGAGTAAAACACCATGCGAGAGAGAAGAGGAGTAAAAATTCTTGTGATTTTGCGATGCGAGAAATAAGGCGGGGAAGAAGGTATTTACTGAGAAGATAAAGGATAATGAATACACCTCCTGCTTTAAGGAGGGATTCGATAATGAGTGTGGGAAGTTCTGAACTGCTCTGGATAGCAGAGAGCATGATCAAAATAAAGATAACAACCAGGTCTTGAATGATAAGAATTCCCATGGAAATTCTTCCATAGAGTGTTTCCAGATCTTTTTTATCTGAAAGAATTTTCATGATAATAATTGTACTGCTAAAAGTTAAGGCTGCGGCAATATACGCTGATTCCAAAAGCGTGAAGCCTAAAAGTTTTGCAATGCCATACCCTAAAAGTAAAGTAAGAATAACTTGGCCAATACCCGCTAGAATGGAAATTTTGCCTACTTCCTTGATCACTTTAGGATTAAGATTAAGGCCTACAATGAAGAGGAGGAAGACTACTCCTAATTGTGCAAAAGTTTTGAGAAAATCAGTTGACTGAACAAGGTTAAGGAAAAGAGGACCAACAAAGATACCGGAAATGATATACCCGAGAATAAGTGGTTGTTTGAAGAATCGCATAAGAGCAGAGATGAATAGAGTAAAGACAAGAAGAAGAGTAAGTTCGATAAAGATAGTATATTCCATAGTGTAAGACATGCTTTTTTGGTCGGTAACCTATTTAAATCTGTTGGCATGAAACCATCAGCTTAGTAGAAAAAGTCGTTGCCTTGTAGCAAAACCAGATTTTCAATCGATTCATGCAGGTTGAAAATCGTCGATGCTGCGATCAAAGGAGCAGCAAGTCTACGCAACGACTTTTGGAAAATCCCAGATTTTCTACAGAGCCGAAACCATCAAAACATTTAAATAAGCAAAGGCAATAAAGAAAATGATGAACAGATCAGATCAACTCTTTATTGTAGGAGGCATTATTGTTGTTGTGATTATCCTCCTGATCCTTCTTTGGGTTCCTGAAGATTTGACAGGAAAACCTACTGCAACAATAGGTCCTAGTATACCCGGAACGCCAAGTGTTCCCGGAACAATGACCACGCCCTTTCAGTGTTTTAACAATCTGTTTCCTAATCCAAGTGTTTCATTACGTTTAAAGAATCAGCGCATCTTTTTTACTCTAGAAATGCAACCGCAAGTCGAAAGCATTACAGTAAGTGTCCCTGGAAGTGTCCAGCAAAGAGTTTTTGGAAGAACCGGTATTTTTTCTGTTATTGTTCCAGGTGATAGTGATATTTTTATAAGTTGTAGCAAGAATGGACAAACGCTTACGGATGTTATTCCTTTGAGATTTGTATAGGAGAATGCCGCCGGCGGGATTTGAACGCGCGACCTCCAGATTATGAGTCTGGCGCAATAAACCAGGCTATGCTACGGCGGCGTGAAATTGAAAAACCGTAAGAGATTTAAAAAGGTTTCTACAGATGGCAAAAAGTTACCTTGTACCTAACTTTGAATGTTTTTTGATTTTTAATGTTTTAGAGTTCTTATCAATAATGTTTCTATCATTTTCTATTTGTACAATCTTTTTTTATAGTCGTGATTTTGTATCTATTTTGAATGTTCTCGCTTTTTAATTTGTTTTGAATTTTATTATAAAAAGAAAGGATAAAAATAAGAAGAGGATATAATGAGAAAGAATAAGCGAAGAAAAGAATCTATTCCTTGTGCCTAACTCTTTCTTGAAGTAGAGATTTATAAAGAGAAAGCTTTTCGAAGAAAGTGTGCCGGCATCGCATAATCTGGTTAGTGCGCGAGGCTCGAATCAACAGGAGTTCCCTCGTTTCCTTCGGGATGTCTCGGTTCAAATCCGAGTGCCGGCGTTAGGTACTTCATCTTTTACTGTGAGTTTCAATCCACCATTCTGTTATTGCTCTTAAACATGCAGCATTTTTTTGAGCAGGGATAAGACGATCTTTCGTAACAGGATCCATGTACCTCTCCTGCGAACCAGAATGAGGAGATTTATAATAAATAAAACCAAGACAGACCCCTATATATTTAGGAACAGATCCATCTTCTACTCCTGCTACATGGATCGTAACACAGGAATGATCCACGCTCTGTGTCTCTCTATCATCACCCCAAGATTCTCTTGTTACTTTAAACTGATCAGTATTTACAAAGTCAACTAAGCTTGTATATTCTCTATGAGTAAGTGTCCCTATGTCCAAAGTACATATTCTTTCTACAATAAATATCACCTATCTTATTTACTTCATAGTAGTACATTTCAAGAATTTATTAAGATTTTACCGATATATATCGGCTTTTTTAAGGTTACAGAGACTTATAGATAGAAGGGATCATTTTTCCTTCAGCAGTTTTCAGATGCTGTTGGTAAGTAGCATAAGAAATTTTCATAAGCTGAGCAAGTTTTTCTAGAGTGATTTTTTTAGGATACTCATAATAACCGTTCTGTATGGCGAGTTCTAATGCTTGCTTTTGTTTTTGAGTAAGATGGGGTAAAAGTCGCATAATAGAAATATGGGATATTTTTTCTTGCTTTAGTTTCATCATTTTTGCACCTAAATATTTTTTTGCAAAAGTATAAACTTTTATGAGGAGTTTCTTATCAAAGCTAG
>JAGVYP010000015.1 GCA_018303205.1 Candidatus Woesearchaeota archaeon | reverse complement strand
GCGACAACAAAGCCTGAAGATGCATTACCTAAGTCAGAAATAATCGTAATCTGTGTTCCAACTCCAGTTGATGAAAATCATCTGCCTGATCTAAGGCCAGTTGAGGCTGCATGCAAGACGATTGCACGGAATATTGGGAAATCAAAAGAGGGTAATGATAAAAAAAATAATCTGGATGTTCCATTGATTGTGCTAGAGTCAACTGTTGCTCCAGGAACTTGTGATGAAGTTGTCATAACTATACTCGAAAGCTATGGTGCAGAGAAGTTGAGTAGGAAGCTAAAGAATGGCAAGGATTTTTTTGTTGCGCACTGTCCGGAAAGGATTGACCCAGGGAACAAGAAATTCCATCTGGAAGATCTTCCTAGAGTTGTTGGTGCGTCGTCTGACAAAGGGCTTGAGATTGCATATAGTTTTTATTCGTCAATCATCAAAGCAGATGTATTGAAAGTTTCTTCGTTAAAAGCAGCTGAAGCGATAAAAATAGTTGAGAACAGCTTTCGTGACATAAATATAGCATTTGTGAATGAGCTTGCAAAATCATTTGACAAGCTAGGGATAGATATTACCGAAGTTATTAAAGGTGCATCAACAAAGCCGTTTGCATTTATGCCGCATTGGCCAGGATGCGGAGTCGGAGGCCATTGCATAAGCGTTGATCCATATTACCTTATAGACAAGGCGCATAAAAAAGGATTTGAGCATGAATTCCTTAAATTGGCAAGAAGCATAAACAACAGCATGCCTGCATATACCATCTCTCGTGCGAAAGAGGCTCTTGCAAAGATTGGCAAAAAAATAACAGATGTAAAGATCTCTGTCCTTGGCGTTGCATATAAAAAAAATGTTGATGATCCAAGAGAGTCTCCTGCAATTGAACTCATAAAAGAGCTGAAAGAGATTGGCTGCAAAGTAAATGTTTATGATCCTTATCTTCCAAAATATTCTACGGTTGGCACATTAGATATGGCGCTTAAAAGCGAATGTGTAATACTTTGCACAGACCATGATGAGTTCACTTCAATAAAGCCAGAGCAGCTTAAGGCAGTAAAGGTTTTTGTTGACGGCAGGAACAGCATTGACAGGAAGATGTTTGATGGCCTTGGCATAGTCTATCACGGAATCGGCAGATAACATTTATATAGGTAAATAGTAACAGCATTCTTGTGGTATTTTATGTGCGGAATCTGCGGTTTCAATTGGGAAGACAAGGCATTAGCCAGAAAAATGTCTGATGTGCTTGAGCATCGTGGCCCTGATGGGCATGGCTATTATACAGATAAAAATATTTCTCTAGGGCATAGAAGACTGAGCATAATAGATCTAAGCGCTCGTGGAAAACAGCCTATGCAGAACAAAGATGGCACTGTCTGGATAACGTTCAATGGAGAAATTTATAATTACAGGGAACTAAGAAAGAAACTTGAGCCAAAATATCGCTTTGCTTCAGATACAGACACTGAAGTTATTATACATCTATATGAGGAATATGGTGAAAAATGCCTGCAATACCTTAACGGGATGTTTGCTTTTGCGATATGGGATACCAAAAAAGAAAAGTTTTTCCTTGCCCGTGACCGAATCGGCATCAAACCATTATATTATTATTTCATGGAAGGAAAATTTATATTTGCTTCAGAAATAAAAGCAATACTCGAACATAATGTTGAAAGGCACGTAGATACAAACGCTTTAGCTGATTTTATCACATTTGGATATGTTCCTTATCCAAGAACTATGTTCAGCAATATCTATAAATTACCTCCTGCCCATTGCCTTATCTTTAGTAAAAATAAAATCAGGATAAAAAAATACTGGGATATTGGCACTGAAAAAGCTTTATCATTCTCCGATGCGAAAAAATCTCTTTATTCAGATTTCAGGAAATCTGTCGAGTTGCAGCTGATGAGCGATGTGCCTCTTGGAGCTTATCTCTCAGGCGGAGTAGATTCAAGCTCAATAGTGGCAATGATGTCTACTTTAACTGAAAATCCTGTCACCACATTTTCTATCGGCTTTGACAGCGATGAAGTCATAAACGAGCTGTATTATGCAAAACAGGCAGCTGAAAAATTTAACACAGATCATAATGAGATAATTGTGACTTCAGAAGAAGCTGTGAAGATATTGCCAAAGATAGTGCAGCATCTGGATGAGCCGATAGCAAATCCTGCTTCTGTGCCATTGTATTTTATGTCTAAAGCAGCAAAGAAAAAAGTAAGTGTCGTGCTTACAGGCAATGGAGGAGATGAGCTGTTTGCAGGCTACAGGCAGCATAAGGTCTTATCGATCGTCAATAGGTATTATAACAGATCACCTTATCTGTTCAATAGCAAAGCTGCTCACCTTGCCATATCTTTATTAAACAAGGCTGTCCCTGGTTCGAGTAAGTATAAGAAGTATTCATCATTTGCTGCTGAGTTTGTAAAAACCCTTCATAACCCTACATTATCCTATATGGCACTTATGTATAATGTGTTTAAGCCTGAAGATAAAGAAAAGCTATTTGCTGATAAGTCCATGCAGATGACTAATCCTAATACTGAGATAATCACTTCTTCATTCAGTGCTAAATCTGATATCTTAAACAGGCTTTGCATGATAGACTTAAAAATGCTGCTTCCGGAAAATTATCTGATGGTAGATGATAAGATAAACATGGCAAATTCAGTGGAATCACGTGTCCCGTTTCTTGACCATAATCTTGTACAGTCAGCATTAAACATGCCATCTTCTTACAAACTTTCTGGATTAAAGGAAAAATATATTTTTAAAAAGGCAATGAGCGGATTATTACCAAAAGAAATACTGACAAGAAAGAAATATGGGTTTACTCCGCCTTTGACGCACTGGATAAATAAGGATCTCAGGTCAGAAGCGCAAAATATCCTTCTTGATAATAACGAAATAGGGAAATATTTTAATAAATCATATCTAAGCAAAATATTAAATGAAGCCTCAAAGAAAGATTATAATAAGGTGCTTCCATTGCTGATGTTTGGGTATTGGCATAATGAGTTTATCAGCGGAGATTAATGATGAAACAGATATTTACCATGGACGTTGAACAGGATATTTTTGCAGCGCGTGATTTTGCTAAATTATTGGCCAGCCATAAGATAAGAGGCGAATTCTATATTACCGGTAAGCTTGCTGAGCAATACCCTAAAATATGCAGGGAAATAGGGAAATCACATATCATAGGGTGCCATGCGTATAACCATGAGAATTTTGCCAGATTATCATATGAAGATGCAGAATTTCTGATCAAAAAGACAATAGACGCCTTTAAAAAAAATAAGATAAACCTTAAGGGATGGAGATTTCCAGGATTCAGCTTCAGGAACTCCCATCTGAAGATATTAGTGAAGCATGGCCTGTATGATTCATCAATCAATGAAAAAGCATTGAGAAGATGGAACAGATTTTTCTTTATCAGAAACCTGCTGTCTAATATCAAGAGAGGAGCTTTTTTTTTACCTGTGATGTTTCCTAAAAGCCTTGATGAAAGGCCATGGTCTGTAGTAGACCTGAATGATAAGGAATTTTATACTAAACCAGGAAGGCTAGTGAGCCACTGCTATAATTACAGGTCATTTAAGGATGAGATAACAAAATATCTTAATTCAAATTAGATCTAACATTGATGCTATTTTCTTGAGGTTATTTGGTCTTTTCTATCACCTATAAAATATAGAAACCTTTAAATACTACTCAGCACTTCTACTAGTGATACTAGTACCATGAAAAAGATAGTCTGGCTAAACAAGTCTAATGGACAATTATGCATAACGATCCCAAAAGGGTCTGGCATAAAAGAAGGAGACATAGTCAGCTTAGAAAAGGAAAAGATAAAAACCATCGTCTATACTCCTGTAAGGGGAGATATGTTCCATTATGGGCATCTTCAGCTGCTGCAGAAAGCAAATGAATTAGGCGATTTCCATATATGCGGTGTCCTGACAGATGATGTCATCAGGTCACTTTATGCAGAGCCGATAGCTTCCTTAAAAGAAAGAAAGACAATAATCGCAGACTTGAGGTGCGTGGACATGGTCATGGTACAGGATAAGATTGCGCCAACTGATAACCTCAAGATAATAAAGGAGCAGTTTCCGAATGCCAAGATAATATTGGTATATGGCTCAAACTGGAAAAAGGTGCCTGGCGCAGATTATATAAGAAAGATCAACGGAAAGATAATACAGCCAGAATTTTATGAGAAATTATCGACTGAAAACATAATCAAAAAAATATTAAAGTCATATGGGGATTGCGGAAAAAATAAAAAAAATATGACTATTAACGGCAAGAGATAAACTGTTATGATTAATATACTGCGATAATTGATATAAAAATATTATTGATGTCAGGACAGAGCCTTGATGTCATGCCATAAGCGATAAAATAACGGAGATGGTAATCTATGAAAAAAGTCTATGTAAGCATGGGTACGGATATAATACATCATGGGCATATAAACATAATAGAGACAGCAAGAAAATTAGGAGAAGTCACTGTAGGTCTGATGTCAGATGAGGCGATAGCCAGCTACAAAAGGCTTCCGTTATTGTCATATCTCCAAAGAAAGAAGATAATAGAGAACATAAAAGGCGTCAAGAATGTTGTTCCGCAGGAAACTCTTGATTATGTCCCTAACCTGAGAAAATTAAAGCCTGATTATGTTGTACATGGCACAGATTGGAAGACAGGGATACAGAAGGATGTAAGGGCAAGAGTGATAAAAACTTTAAAAGAATGGGGAGGAAAGCTTGTAGAGCCTGAATATACAAATGATATCTCCTCGACTCAGCTTATAGAGCAGATCACAGAGATAGGCACAACACCCCAGATAAGGCTGAGAAAATTAAGAAAATTGCTTGAGCTTAAGCAGATCGTAAGGATCTTAGAGGCTCATAACGGCCTTACAGGCAGGATCATAGAAAAGATAAAAGTTATAGATGGGGAGAATGTAAGGGAATTTGACGGCATGTGGTCAAGCAGCCTGACAGATTCAGCTTCCAGAGGAAAGCCTGACATCGAGCTTGTTGACTTAACTTCTAGGCTACAGACTATCGACCAGATATTTGAGGTAACGACAAAGCCAATGATAGTTGACGGAGACACAGGCGGCCTTGCAGAGCATTTTGTCTATACTGTAAAAACACTGGAAAGGTTAGGTGTGTCTGCAGTGATCATTGAAGATAAGATCGGGCCAAAAAGAAACTCTTTATTTGGAACTGATGTAGAACAAGAACAAGATACGATAGAAAATTTCTCACAGAAAATCTTAGCAGGAAAAAAATCCCAGGTTACGGATGATTTCATGATAATCGCAAGGATAGAGAGCCTGATACTGGGCAAAGGGATAGATGATGCGGTCAAAAGGGCCAAAGCATATATCGCAGCAGGCGCAGACGGCGTAATGATACACAGCAAGGACAAAGACCCTAAAGAAGTCCTGGATTTTTGCAAAGAGTATAATAAACTGAAAAATAAGGTGCCTCTAGTTGCAGTTCCGACAACTTACGGCACTATCACTGAAGAAGAGCTTATCAAAGCAGGAGTCAAGATTGTGATATATGCAAACCATCTCCTGAGAAGCGCTTATCCTGCGATGGTAAAAACTTCAGAGCTGATATTAAAAAAACACAGGTGCTTTGAGGCAGATGAAAATTGCCTGCCTATCAAGGAAGTTTTGACGCTTATACCGGGAAGCAAATGAGCAAAGTTACATAAATCAGTTTACATTACATAATTTACACTGCTCAATTAAAATTCCTAAGGTATGCGCCATAAATCAAATCACATTTAAAATACACCGAATGAAATCACAGGCTGATAAAAATGATCCCATGCAAAATATTTTATGATACATTAATCAATAACGGAATAGATTTCTTTACAGGTGTCCCAGATTCATTATTAAAGGACTTCTGCGCATATGTAACAGATAATACGCTTATTAAAGATAATATAATAGCTGCTAACGAAGGAAATGCTATTGCGCTTGCAGCAGGCCATCATCTGGCAACAGGAAAATTTGGCCTAGTATATATGCAGAATTCTGGATTAGGGAATGCTGTAAATCCTTTGACTTCTCTTGCTGATAAAGAAGTCTATTCCATCCCTATGCTTTTGCTGATAGGATGGAGAGCAGAGCCTGGAGTAAAAGATGAGCCGCAGCACATCAAGATGGGCAAAATCATGTTAGGCATGCTTGATAATCTCACTATCCCTTATAAGATATTGAGCGCTGAAGAAGATGATTTTGAAATAGCAATAAAAGAAGCAAAGGAATATCTTATAAAAAACCTGTCGCCATATGCGATCATCATAAAGAAAGGGGCTTTTGAAGAATATAAGCTTAAAAAAATTAAGGATATAGCATGCAGCTTAACCAGGGAAGATGCTATCAAGACAATGATCTCTCTATTGGATAAAAGCGATATTGTTGTGTCTACAACAGGGATGGCATCCAGGGAATTATTTGAAGCAAGAGAGATGAATAAGCAAGGCCATGAAAAGGATTTCTTGAGCGTAGGCTCGATGGGGCACTGCTCATCTATCGCTCTTGGGATCGCGCTTGAAAAGCCTGAAAAAAAAGTATATTGCTTTGACGGAGATGGGGCATTGATAATGCATGCAGGCGCATTGTCTGTAATAGGGCAGGTTAAGCCTGCAAACTTCATGCATATAGTGTTCAATAATCATGCGCATGATTCTGTAGGAGGGCAACCCACAGCAGCTGATAACATCAATATAGCGATGCTTGCAAAAGCCAACGGATATAAAGATGGGTTTTCAGCTGTAACAAAAGAAGACATTGTTAAATACATTAAAAAGATGAGAAAAATAAAAGGGCCTGCATTGCTTGAGATAAAAGTAAACAAAGGCGCAAGAAAAGAGCTTGGAAGGCCTACAAGAACACCAATCCAAAATAAAAATGATTTTATGGGATTTCTGAAAGATAAAGATTAAACTATCTGATTGTTAAAATGAGACAAAAAGAATATATAGGGCAGGATTCAGTCAAAAATCTTAGAGGCATATTGTCAAGGCATAAGCCAAAAAAGATATTCTTGGTAAGCGGCAAAGGCTCATATATAAAATCAGGTGCACAGGCTATTCTTGGGGATATATTAAGTCGATATGATGTGTTTCATTTCAATGATTTTGGCATAAATCCAAAAGCTGAGGAGATTGTAAAAGGGATAAAGGAGCTTGACAAAAGCAGATGTGAGCTAATCATAGCTGTCGGCGGCGGAAGCGTGATAGATACAGCAAAATCCATAAACATCTTAGCTGCAAATAAAGAAAGCCATACAGGGAATCTTGCTGAGGATATCCTTGGCTATATTTCTGGCAAAAAAAAGATAACATCAAAAGGCAAGCTTCTGATCGCAATACCCACAACATCTGGCAGTGGAAGCGAAGCTACAAAGTTTGCAGTCATCTACATTGAAAAAACAAAATATTCTTTAGAGCATGAATTTATGCTTCCAGATCATGCTATCGTGGATCCGCAATTCACCATGAGCCTTCCAAAAGCTATCACAGCTTCCACTGGCATGGATGCTCTCTGCCAGGCTATAGAATCTTACTGGTCAGTAAGCTCAACAGATGAATCAAGAAGATATGCAAAAAAAGCGATAAAAATTGCGCTGAAGAATCTTGAGAAAGCAGTGAACCATCCTTCAGAAGGATCAAGAGATGCAATGTCAAAGGCTGCACATCTTGCAGGCAAAGCTATCAACATATCCAAAACAACTGCTTGCCATGCGATCTCATATCCTATCACATCATATTTTAATGTGCCTCATGGCCATGCAGTCGCACTTACTTTGGCATCTATGTTAATCTATAATTCTCAAGTGGCAGAAGATGACCTGTCGGATAATAGGGGTGTTGCTTATGTCAGAAAAGTAATTGATGAATTAGCAGAGCTGATCGGTACAAAAAATGTTGAAGATGCAGCCAAGAGAATGACAGAGCTAATGGAAAAAATAGGCTTAAAGACCAGATTAGGTGAGTTAGGAATTAGGAATGAAGATAATATTGATATTATCATTAAAAATGGGTTCAATCCTAGCAGAGTCAAGAACAATCCAAGGATATTAACAGAAGAATCATTGAGGGGGATACTAGAGAGTCTGAAATAAAGATTTCATATTTGTTTAGCTTGTGTAATAATCTATTTAAAATCGGAGATCAACAAATGAAAGCGATAATATTAAATTCAGGAATCGGAAGCAGATTAAGGCCATTTACAGATAAAAATCCTAAATGCTTTGTCAAGATAAATGGAAAATCTCTTTTGCATAGGCAGATAGAGATACTTTTGCAGTATGGCATAACTGATATAATCATAACTCTCGGGCCATTTGAGGATAAGATAAAGAAATTTATCAAAGGCAATTTTTCCGGCATAAATGTAACGTATGTCAAAAATCCTGATTATAAAAAAACAAATTATATCTATTCACTCTGGCTTGCCAGAAAGCTTATAGATGATGACATCATCCTGATGCATGGCGATATGCTATTTGACAGCAGATTGCTCGGTAAATTGCTGAAGTCAGGGCATGATAATTCTGTTCTTGTGAATGATATTCTTAAATTGCCTGAAAAAGATTTCAAGGCAAAGATCATGAATAATACTGTCAGAGAGATAGGAGTCAATGTTTTTGGAAAGGATGTATATTCTCTTGCACCAATATATAAATTTTCAAAAGACGGATTTAAGATGTGGATGAAAGAGATAGATAATCTTGTCAAAAAGCGTGATACTAATGTCTATGCAGAAAATGCATTCAACAATATATCTGGCAAACTCATGCTTAGGCCGATGTACTATCAAAAGGAATTATGTATGGAGATAGATGATATGGATGATCTGCGGCTGGCAAGAAGAATCTGGAGGAAGGTTAAGGGGTAATAGTTTATGGTACGTAAAGTCTTGCCACATAATTTCTCTATCATCAAATCCAAAATATTTATAAAATGCGCAGCAATCATTCATAGCAGCAAGGGAGGGTATCTGAAATGTCTAAAGCAAAGCAGGTGTATGAAAAATATTACGATCATTATAAGGATGAGAACGAGACTGAGTTCAAGAGGATGTTCAAGAATGGAGTCCTTAAAGACACGGTATTAAAAGCTGTGATAAAAGCATTTAAAAAAAGAGAGGTAAAATCTGCCTGCGATATAGGATGCGGCTATGGCTTTATCACATCATTCCTTAACAGGCAGGGCTTTAATGTAGATGGTGCAGACCTCTCTGAGACAAGGATCAAGAGGGCAAAGCACCTGAATCCAGGGCCTAAGTATTATCTTCTTGATGCAGAGAACAATAAGCTTCCGAGAAAATATGATGCTGTCTACTCATTGAACACTATCGAGCATATATATGAGTTTGATTCTTTTCTTAAGAACATATATGACAGTCTTAATGACAATGGTCTGGTGATACTTGGGACGCCTAATCTTCTTGCGCCGAGGACAAGATTAAGGGTACTATTAGGGAGAGAGCATAATATGGCACTAAAGACGCATATCCATTTCTTTACGATGAAGAACTTAAGAGAGCTATTGCTAAGAAACGGCTTTGAAGTATACCAATGCTTTGGCACAGGCAAGCTTTCAGGTTTAAGCCTTAATCTGTCTGGAAATATATATATAATAGGCATCAAGAAGAAGAGCAGACAGAAATAGGACATTTGGAATAAGAAATAGTTTATTTCTAATCTATTTTCTTAGCTTTTGTGGTGCGTAAAGTTCTGGTACGTAAGTTCTTCATCCATAAAATCCTCTTTTCCTTTCTAAAAAGCCTTATTGCTGACTAAAATTATGTGTGGAAACTCAGGCAAATATTTATAAATGTTCTAAGATACTTATGGCAATGTGCCCTTTATCCAGTATGGCAAATCAATTTAATAAAATAAATTTAATAAACTTAAACGTATTTGTTTAACTTGTGTGATAAAATCCTATAAAGCGGTGGCGGCTGCCGACGAACACTGACTTAGACCATAAATAAGTTGCTCCTCCTCTACGTTTAGTTAATGGTAGTGGTAGTGAAAAGGCATTGCGTGTTGTGTTGGTTGATGTGCAATGAGTTGGAATTGCCCGTCGCAACATTAACAAGGTTACTTTTGAGTTGTGTTCGTCAAAGATTGGCAATCGCCACCGCTTTTGATGTTGTTATAGCTACAAATAAGATCAAATCAATCAGATTAATTATGGATTAATAATGATCAAATGAAAAAGAACCAAGCTTTAAAGACCATAGCAAAAAGCGCAGGCATAGTATTTGCAGGCATGATTATCTCAAAGTTTCTTACTTATCTTTATAGGATGATCATCGCAAGATACTTAGGCGCGGAATCTTATGGGGTACTTTCACTTGGCTTTGCAATTCTTGGCATAGTTACCTCATTATCTTCGCTTGGATTAGCATCAGGCGTTACAAGATATGTATCATATTACATCGGAAAAGAAGATCCATCTAAGATAAAAGGCACAATAACTTCCACATTAAAGATGATCGTTCCAACAACTGTAATTTTTGGAATACTCCTGTTCATATTTTCTGAGATACTCTCAATCAAGCTGTTCAATAATCCGCAATTAACACCTATCTTAAAGATATTCTCATTCCTGGTGCCTGTAGTGGTCATAGGATTTGTATTTGAAAAAGTGATCGATGCATTTAAGAGGATCAATTATCGAGTTTATATAAGGAATATCTGGGAAAGCGCTTTACAGGTGAGCTTAACCTTAATAATTCTTTTATTAGGGTTTAAGATCAATGCAGTTGCCGTTGCCTACTTAATCACTATCATAATCAACGCTATCTTATTAGGAATAATTGTAGAGATAAAGATATTTCCTCTGTTCAGAAGCAATATAATCTCCACTAAGCTCTACAAGGAGCTTTTGTCCTATTCATGGCCTCTTATCTTTGTGTCATTTTTTCAGTCAGTGACTAATTATGTTGACTCATTATTTATTGGGGCATTCATCTCTGCTTATTTTGTAGGTTTGTACAATGTTGCATTGCCTACAGCCATGCTTATATTAATAATGCCTACTGCATTGACTAGCTTATTTGTGCCTGTTACAGCAGAAATGTATGCAAGAAACAATAAAAATCTGATCCATATGGCTTATAAGAATATATGCAGATGGACTGTCATGTCTAATCTTCCGATATGCCTTTTGCTCATCTTTTTCTCTTCTACAATCTTAAGGATGCTGTTCGGCAATGAATATATGGCTGCAGGTACAGCAATGATTATTCTGGCTATCGGATATTTCATCTATTCCCTGTTCTTTTCGTCTGTGTATCTTATCCAGGCATTTAAGAGAACAAAACTTATCTTTGCAAATACTGTCATTGCCTTGATCATCAATATAATCCTAAACATCACTCTTATCCCAGCATATGGGATAAATGGCGCAGCAGCTGCTACAGCTGTTTCGTTTAGCATATTAGGAATATTAGCAGCTATCCAGGTTTATCTTAATCATAATATGCAGCCATTAAGCATAGAAATTCTTAAGTTATTTTTTGCAGGCGCAACAGCAATATTGTCATTAAAATTGTTATCCAGGTATATCCTTACTGGGGATATTATACTGAACTTATCAATAAAGCTCTGTATCTTTATAGGCATCTATGTCCTGATGTTATTTTTGCTTCGATGCTTTCAGAAAGAAGACAAGGTCATATTTCAGGCATTTCTAAAGAAGATAGGTTTGAGATGGAGATAAAACGTATTTGTACTTTTTTCGTATTTGTTTGGCTTGTGTGATAAAATCCTATAACGCAGTGGCGACTGCCGACGAACACTGGCTTAGAGTATCAAAGAGTTGCTCCTCCTCTACGCATAGTTACTAGATTAGATAATAGAGAAGCATTGCGTGCTGTGTTAGTAGATGAGTTACTAGATGCCATTGCCCGTCGCAACATTAGTTTGGTTACTGCTTATTTGTGTTCGTCAAATAATGGCAGTCGCCACTGCTCTGCAAATATTAGCTTAATACATACTTGTTGTGTCTTTCAATATAATTACTATTTTTTTTCCTTTGCCTTTGCATCATATATCTCTGCAGATGTTGTCTTTATAAATCTGTCAAATCTGCCCAACAGCTGATATGCCAGCGTTAAAATAAGCAAGACAGGATAGGTTGCTGCATAAAAGAGAAATAACCAAATAATCTTATCTAGCAAAGAGAAGATGATCATGCCTGTGATAAATCCGGAAAGATGGTAGACAGAATAAACAATAGCTTTTATCGGTTTTATGAATGAAAACAAGATATCCTTGCGTTGTATAAATTCAGAATCTGCCTGCGTATTTATCTTCTGAGAAGATTTTGTTGTATGCTGCACTATAAGCACATCTTTATATAAAATCATAAATTTCAAATAAGCTATTATCCTCAAGAATGAGATTGAGAATAGGAATATCATCCCTGCATAAAATATATAATCGTTCTGGAATTTTTTATGCAGACCTATAGTGATCCCTAATATAGGCAGAATCTCAATTAAAGTAAAGCTGATGTCATCATAATAACTGCCGTTTACGGAAGAGATCTTCCTGCATCTTGCAACCTCGCCATCGATACAGTCGCAAAGATATGCAAAAAACAATAAAAAAGATGCAATAATAGAGTAGAGATAATTTCCATATGCAAATAGGATAGTGGCAGCAATAGTAAGGCATATCCCTGCGCTAGTGACCATGTTTGGCGTAATAGGAAAATAAAGAAGCATCTTGGTTATGTATATCGATATGCCTCTTAATATCACATCCACAAAAAAGCCGTCTGGCTTTGTCTTTTTTCGCAATCTTCTTATCTCTTTCAGTGAAACTTGCATGAATTACTAGAGTATGGGTTAATATTTAAAACTTTTGAAATGAAAACACCTTATTTATTGTTTATATCAGATACAAATTCAGGATATGCTCAGCTGCAATTATTTTTTTCTATACTTACTTTGGCTAATAGGTCAGAAGAATTCTCAGCTTAAATATCCTATTATCTTTTTCACTATCTTTTCCTGAGATAATCCATTATAATCTAGTAAATATTGAGGTGATCCTGTTATAGAAGTAAACTTATCAGGCACTCCAAATCTGCGGAAAAAAACTGAACTGTCTGATTCTGCCAATATTTCAGCAACTGCACTTCCTAAACCACCGATAATACTATGTTCTTCAAGAGTAAACAAGTATCTTGTTTCTTTTGCAGCCTTAAGAATAATTTCCTTATCTATCGGCTTAACTACAGGAAGAGAAATCAATGTTCCAACTATCTTCTTATTAGCTAAATTATCAATCACTTGTTTTGCCATCGGCAACAAGCTTCCGCTTACAAGAAGCGTAAAATCAGAGCCTTTAGCTATCTCTATGCCTTTTCCTATCTCAAATGTTTTTTTTGTATCATGGATAATAGGATTTCCATTCTTTGTTATGCGGATATACACAGGACCAGGAATCTTGTAAGCAGCTTTAGTAGCCCATGCAGATTCCAAAGGATCTCCTGGCGAGAAAATTGTCAGGTTTGGCAATAACCGCATGAGTGCAATATCTTCCATCGAAAAATGGCTTACGCCAAGCTGATTGGAGCTAAATCCGGAAGCAGTGCCTATGATCTTCACATTTATATTCTGGTAAGCGACATCAAGCCGAACCTGCTCAAAACACCGCATGGTTGCAAAAGGAGCTTGGGCATAAAAATATACAGTATATCCAGAGAGAGCAAGGCCTGTCGCTATGCCTATGCTACTTTGTTCTGTAACTCCTGTATTTAGAAACTGTTCAGGGAATTCTTTCTGTACTTCTTCGAATATAGAAAATCCCATATCTGCCGTTATAACAAATATATCCTTATGTTCCCGAAGCAATATCAACAGTTCGTTTAAAAATGCAGTTCTCATTTTAGGGCTCAGATGCAGTTTTTATAATTCTTTATTGGCTATCTCTATCTCTTTTTCTTTCGGAGTCTTATAGTGCCATTCATTCCTGTTCTCAAATACTGATACTCCTTTTCCTTTTACAGTATGGGCAATAATCACGCTTGGCTTATTTGTTTTGAATGGAAGAGAATCAAATGCACTGTGTATCTCCTCAAAATTATGCCCGTCAATCTCCTTAGCAGACCACTTAAATGCCTCCCATTTATCTGCAAACGGCTTCAAATCAAGGATATCTTCGACTTTTCCAAAACTCTGCCATTTATTATAATCGACTATAACGGTTAAATTATCTAACTTATAATTTCCAGCCTGTAAAATCGCTTCCCAGGTTGAGCCTTCATCACATTCTCCGTCGCTTATTATAACAACAACCCTATAGTTTTTTTTCTGTAATTTCCCTGCCAATGCCATGCCTACAGCAATCGGCAGACCATGCCCCATTGAACCGGTCGTTGCTTCGATCCCAGGTATCCCGTTTCTTGTTGCAATGCCGATCATCTTGCTTCCATCTTTACAGTATTCTTCTAATAATTCTTTTGGAAAAAAGCCTTTCTCAGCCAACATAACATATAATGCTGATACTCCCCAGCCTTTACTCAATATAAACCGGTCTCTATCCGGATCTGATGGGTTGATGGGATTAATTTTTAAAAACTTTTTGTACAAATATACTAACAGCTCAACGCAAGAATATGCAGATGCAATATGTGAAGCATTGCCATTTACAATCATCGATAAAACAGTCTTTCTGCATCTTCTTGCATCTTCTCTTAATTGATTAAATTGAGATTCAGTTTCCATATTAATTTGGCATCTTCTTATTGCGCTATCTAAAACCCCCACTTATCTGAACGAGAGATATTTGATTTATAAATTTTTTCTTTTTAGGCTTTTGCGTTTTTGACAAAAATTAATGGTACGTAAAGTTCTCCAAGCTTAATTTCTTATTTCCCCTACGAAAGCTCTAATGCTGACTAAAATTACGTGTTAAATCAGGATCATGTAATTGAATATCATAAAAATACCAGAAATCTTTATAATTGTGTTCTTTTTACCCAGTCAGATGCAAACAAGAATACGCTCAGAATCGCCTGAAAAGATAAGATAAATGCTTAAGAGATATCAAAAGGCAGATTTAGAATATAATGAGCCGCATTTCAGCCTGAAGCTAGAAAGAGAAAAGATAGATCGGCATGAAGTTATAAAAAATATATTGAAGCCAGATAAGCTTGTTTATGTAGAGGTTTCAGAATCAAAAAACCCAAATTATGATTGCATCTATGATCTATATTTCAAATTAGGCAAACATAGGGTCTTTAAGATTCCTGTAAGCATAAAACCGAAATCTTTATATCTGATAACTATATTTAAGATAAGAACGAGGATACAAAATGAAGCAATCAAATACTATCAGAAATAGAAGAGAATATTTGATAGGAAACCTGAAATATGACTACGATAAGCTAAATGATCTGCTGTATGTATATAAAAAAGATTCAAATGCCTATTCTACAGTCATGGTGGGAGATTTTCATCTTGAACTCAATAAGCAAGGGGAGTTAGTCGGAATTGAAGTACTCCAAGCATCTGACATATTAAATGAATATGGGATTTCAAAAAAAATCCTTGATAATATAGAAAAGATAGAGTTAAAAGTTGTCGTTAACAATAATTCTATGCTGATCTTCTTAGTGATTAATGGGTTGGAGCAGCAAAGACATGCTACGATAACCATGAATAATCTGGAGTCACCAATCATACAGGCAATAGAAGCTGCTTAAGGCATTCTTGCGGCATGTAAAGTTCTGGTACGTAAAGTTCTCCAGCTTCAAAAACTAATCTGCCGTCAGAGAATCCTTTCCACTTACTAAAATTTTGTGTGAAAATTGAGGCAAATGTTATATACATAAAAGATATTATGGAAGAAACAGGCAGGAAATAGTTTTGGGATAACATAATCATCAATTCTCTCAAAAGCTTTTTATAGATACCCTGCTTTTATCTCTATGGGGGTTATTATGGGAAATAAAATCCATGTTTTGCTGATTATAGTTATTGCATTAGCTTTTCTTACCAGTTGCACTGCCCCTCAGAATGAAATCACAGGCTCTGCTATACAACAACAAGATATCCCAGAAGAGAGTATAACAACAAATGCCAGCAGTGAAGCTATTGTGTCAGCGGCTGTTGCTGAACCATCTTCTGAAGATATCAAGGCAGAGCCTATAGAAAATGAAGAAGCTTCTGTTATTGACTCCCAAACAATTGTAGAAAAAACAAATGCAGAAGACACCAATGCACAGCCTTCAGCCAAACAATTAACAGAAGAAACGCCTGCAAAAGAAACTTTTAATCACATTCCAGATGATGTCCTAAATAATTATGACAAAATATGCTCAAAGATAAGCTTTGTGGAATATAAGAATAAATGCTATACACAGGCTGCGAGCTTAAAGAAAGATATTGAGATATGCAAGAAGGTTGATGACTCTACATACCTTGATACTCCTGAATGCTATTCGACAATCGCTTATGTTACAGGCAATAAATCCATATGCGATAATGTCAAATCAAGAAATGCCCATTATATCTGCATCTCTGGCGTAGCCATAGCAACAAATAATGAGACAATATGCAATGACCAGGAATCATTTGTCATGAAGGAAGACTGCATAAGAAATATTGCAGCTATAAGGCATGATGCAGAGCTTTGCAACAAATTGCAGCAAAAGCCGGCAAGAGAATGGTGCTATGCTCTTGTGGCGCAAGCAACAGGCAACAAAGAGCTGTGCAATAATATTTCTAAAGAAGATACCTTAAGAAGGCTTGGCTGTAAGATGGCATTATTGGATAAGCAGTATTATCGCGGCTCATGTCTCGGGCTTGGACCTGAGCTGGCTCGTGATTATTGCTTTTATGCTCATGAAGAATCAACAAAGAACATGAAAATTACAGAAGATTATGAGCTGTGCAATGGTGCATCAACAGATTTTAAGCAAAAAGCTGCATGCCTTGCAAATCTGGCATATGTCAATGGAAATCCTTCTTACTGCAATGAATTAAATGTTACAAGCGACCATGACTTTTGTGTGAGAGTAGCTGCAGGAACAAAAAGAGAAGTTTCATACTGCTATAATCTTACTGTTGATGTGCAGCATGACCTTTGCATAGCAGATGTTGCAGTTTATACTAAAAATCTTACACTTTGCAA
>JAGVYP010000014.1 GCA_018303205.1 Candidatus Woesearchaeota archaeon | reverse complement strand
CTCATTTGACCAGATTGGACATTTCAAATAAAGTGCTAATGCAAAATACGTAATATCTTTTTCGTCTGGTGAAAGTTTGATTGCCTCTTTTCTGTATTTGAGAAATTCTTCTGCAGGAATAAAGCGTATTCGTTCTTCAATGATTTTTATGAAATTATCTATTTCTTGTTCTGTTAAGACAGACTTCTTTGCAATATCTGATTTATGTTTTTTGATTTCATAAAAAAGTAGGGAAGGCATGACAAGATCTAGCTCTTCCAGAAAAAGTAAGTCTGCGGTTACACCTGGTTTAATAATCATAGAAATTAACGGGTTAGCATCAACAACAATTTGCATTTTCACATACTCAAAAATTTTTTGCTTGCTGCCTGATTAAGTTTATTACTTAGTTCAATAGCATCTTTTTCTGTAAGTTTACTTTTCCTAGCAATTTTTTTCAGGAATTCTACTTGACCTATCTTATGTTCAAATGCTTTTCTAGCTACTGCAGACCAATTAATATCATCTAGCTCTGTCATTTTATGCTTTAAATTATCTGGTATCGATACTGATACTGTGCTCATGTGCTCACCTTGTTATTTTTATTATAAATAACAATATTACTATTTAAAGCTTTCTCTTTCACGACGCCGATTGGGGATGCCTTGCGTTTTTTTCAGGGAACTTCTCCTCACTTTGTTCGTCGACCGCTCGCTTCGCTCGGGGTGTATAACATTAGTTAAATTCAATTCAGGAACCCAGACCTGTCGCTTTGCTCCCTTAGGTCGGCTTTGCCTCCTTTTTTTAGGTGGGGAAGGCGTAAAGTTTAAATAGTAGTTCTTATATATAGTTATATAACATGTTAGAAGCTACCGTTTTACATAGTCCAACATTAGAATCAGTTATCATGGTAGAAGATGCTATTCAGAAATATAGCCAGGAATATGGAAAATATCAACTCTGGAAGAAACTACCAAAGAAAATGATGTATCAAACTTTTCAAGTTATTCTCGATTATTTAGAAGAATCTGGGAAAATTATTATTGACAAAAATGGTATTGTTATTTGGATACATGATCCAGAAGGTATCAAAAAGATTCTTTCTGAAGGTGTAAGATTACGATGAAATCACAGCATGTGACTTTTGGCACTAAGAAGTTAGAATTATCTTTTGAATCTTTGAAAGAGGGGAAATTTGAAGATAAAAAGCTCTACGAATTTATGGACAGGGCTATACAAGATTTGAAAAATAATCCAACCTGTGGAACACACATAAAGAAAAGATTATGGCCAAAAGAATACAAAAGACAATATGGTATAACAAATCTATGGAAATATGACTTACCTAATGCATGGCGTATCATTTATACTTTGAAATCTGATGAAGTTATGATTCTCACTGTTATTCTTGAATGGTTTGATCACAAAGAATATGCAAAACTATTCAAATACCATTAACGCCTTCCCCACCTCGACGAAATACCCTCTCTTTTTACGGTCTGGGTTCCTGAACTCTCCTCGCAAGCTCGTCGCCTCACTAGCGTTCGGGAATTTAACACCAGTTAAATTCAATTTGAGCTGGGACCTTACGACTTTTTGGTCGCTTCGCTCCTTCTTTTCTCATTCGGGGGTTGTACTTAATCTTTTTATACTTCTTCCCTTATAAATAGGGTTATGGATCGTACTGAATTACTCTCTCCTGATGCTGATACAGATTTCAACCCTGAAGAAACTGATCAAGTCAGAGTTAGCATACTGGAACAAATGATAGTTAATGCATTCACTCTTCCCGATTTAATGATTGGTGCAACATTATACTTGCTTAGAAAATCTCATTTTCCCGATGGAGATCGTATGATTAAAGGTAAAATAGAAGATTATAAAAGATTCGTATTAATTGCAGAAAAAAATGATGGCAAAATACCTCTGAGAATAATGGAACTGTTTACTCATGTTCCTATCATAAAATATTCTCCTTGTGGAGTTGCCAAATTAGCAGCATTATACCTGAGAAATAGGTAAACTCCTCTTTTCTTCACATCTCCCCATGCCTGCATTTCTTTTGTATTACATCTCTTCCAATCTTTTGATCCTTTCTTCTATAGGAGGATGTGTAGAAAACAAGCTTGTTATTCTTGATTTTGTTTTTCTAAAGGGAGTAGAAATAAACAAGTGCGCTGTTGCTCTGTTTGCTCTGTCTACCAGAGGATCAGGATCTTGAGAAATCTTTCGCAGAGCATGAGCCAATCCTTGAGGATATCGTGTAAGTACAGCGCCATTTGCATCTGCAAGGTACTCCCTTCTTCTGCTTACTGCTAAATGGATGAGTTCACCAATCAGCGGAGCGAGAATTGCAAGAACTAATCCTATCACAATAAAGATAATTTGAGCATTTCCCCTGTTATTATCCCTTCTCCCCCATAAGAATGATCGTAATAAAAAATCGCTTAATAACACAATAATGCCTACACAAATAACACAGATGAGCATGAATTTGATATCATAATTTTTAATGTGGGAAACTTCATGTGCAATAACCCCTTCTAATTCTTCCCTGTTCAATTTTTGCAATAAGCCTGTTGTTACGGTTACAGCAGCATGTTTTGGATTTCTTCCTGTTGCAAAAGCATTTAATGCGGAATCATCAATGATATAGATCTTAGGAGTAGGAATACCCGCAGCAATTGCCAAACCTTCAACGGTGTGCACCAGATGAGGATACTGACTTTTTTTTGCTTCCTGTGCACCAGTCATGGTCAGGATCATATTGTCCCCTGTAAAATACGAAATAAGAAGGTAGATTGCAGCAGCAAACATGGCAAGAAAAGCGCCAAGATACACATTACCGTACACAAGACCAATAAGCAGTCCCAGCATACTTATCAGAATAAAAAAGAAAAACATGATGAAAACTGATTTGATCTTATTTGCCCGCACTTGCTGAAATAAGCTTTTACTCATGTTCCCTTCTCATTTTTAAAAAGAAAAATGTTCTTAGAAACTCACTTTTATGTTTTCACGTTCTTTCCCAACAGTTTGGAAAAGCTCCTTTTTTCCAAAATGGAATAGGTTAGCAATGATATTACTAGGAAAAGTTTGTACTTTATTATTCATTTCCATAACTACATCATTATAATGCTGTCGTGCGTATCCGATTTTGTTTTCTGTTCCTGAAAGTTCTTCTTGCAATTGAAGAAAGTTTTCATTTGCTCTGAGCTTGGGATAATTCTCAGCAACTGCAAATAAAGATTTTAATGTTTCTGTTAACATATTATTTGCTTTTGCTTTCTCATTAACGGTTGTTGCATTTCCCATCTCTGTCCTTGCTTTGGTAACCTCTGTCAGAACACCTTTTTCATGTTTCATGTATCCTTTTACAGATTCTATCAAGTTAGGAATCAGATCAAATCTTCTTTTGAGTTGCACATCAATCTGTGCCCAAGAATTCTCTACCTCATTTTTTAAGCGCACCAAACTGTTGTATACTATAACGAGGAAAAGTACGAGTATAACAATAATTACAAAGATGATCCATCCTATCATAATCCCACCTGAAAGCATTATCTTTACGTAGTATTTAAATGTTTCTTTTCCAGTCTATTTCGTTTATTTTATTCTCTTTTTTTTATAAAGAAAAAGTTAGGCACAAGGAAAAAGTCTTTTCCGTTTATTCTTATTTTTTTATAAGAAAAACACAAACAAAAATACAAAATGAGACGTTTTATATAGACGATATAACGAGTATTATAAAAAATACATGAAAAAAATAAGACGATAGAAAAAATACATAAAAAATATTTGAAAAAGTTAGGCACAAGGAATATCAATAGGTAAATAAAAAACGGTCAGCCTAGGAAGAAAGTAAAGTACAGCTTTTTCTGATCATGCGTTCAAGAATGATAAGCCGTTCAGCTTTTTGCTGTAACTCTTCTTGTTCTTCTCTAATTTCTTCTAGATCATCTCTCTGTTTTTCTGCTTGATCAAACTTTTCTTCTGCTGTCAGTTGTTCTATTCTTTGCTCATGATCACGTTCATCACTTTTTTTATCATCAACTTCTTCATTATTCTTTTCTATGAGGCTTCTCATTCTTTGTTGAATAGTTTCACAATCATTCTGGGTAAGGCTCTCAAGAGAAAGTCCTGTGATCAGAGAAGAAATCACTTGTTCATCATAATAATACTCCTCTTCACATTTCTTTTCAACAGAAAGAATAGTCCTGAGGGCTATTCCCGAACGTTTTTGAATAAGCACGGTTGCTTCCTCGCATGTTTGGATGGTAACGGTTTCTATTTTTTCCAAATTAAGACGGTAATTTTCTTCTGGCTTATTTTGTTCCTTTTTATCATCAACACTTTTTTCAGCTGGCGATTCATTTACTCCTGTTTCTTTTCTTTCTTCCTTTACAACACTAGGTTCAAGAGTTTCATTTAGTATCTGATCAAAGGTTTGATTACTCTGTTCTTCCATGGGTTTAGGAGGAACACAAGCAGAAAGTGCTAGAAAACAAAAAAATACGGTTAATACTCCTTTTAACCAGCTCATCTGAGCATGAAACAGTGCAACTTAAAAAAGGTTAGCATTCTCTTTCCTACTTTTGTTTATTCTTAAGTTTTTTATCAAAATATTCAAACAAATTTAAAAAATATAAGAAAGATACTATAGATCATAAAAAGAGGTAGGAGGATAAAAAGATAGTATAAAAAATAGACAAAAACATAAACATACCTATATTTGAAAAAGTTAGGCATAAGGAAAATTATCTCTCATTTATTCTTATTTTTTTTATAAACATTTTCAAACAAAAATTCTAAATAAACCAATAATATAGACGATAAAAGTACGATCGTAAAGAATGAATAAAAAAAAATAAGATGATGTATCAAATATTATTTGAAAAAGTTAGGCACAAGGGAAATGTTGTTTTCTTTGTTTATTCTTTTTCTTTTTATAAAAAACCACAAACAAAAATCATAAATAAGCCTATATTATAGACGATAAAATAATCATTATAAAAGATACATGAAAAAAAGAGCATGATAGAAAAATCAAATAAACGTAAACAATACAAAATAGATTGAAAAAGTTAGGCATATGTTTGCACTAACCACTGAAAGCAATAAGGGTAACACCCAGAACCATGAACAGAGCTCCGGTTATACGTTCTTTGAATTCTTTTTCTTTAAAGAAGAAATGTCCCCAAAGAGTACTTAACAAGGCACTGGTTCTTTTTATCGCAATCAGATAAGCAACAAAAGTAATTCCTAAAGCGCTCATATGAAAAAATACCGTACCTGCTTCCACAAGTCCTAAAGGAAGGATATGTTTTATATCTCTCAATCTTGGTTTTTGTGATGATTTTACCATCATAACTATTGTCAAGCCTAATGCGATAAAGATCTCAACACTGATAATCCAAAACCATAAGGAAGAATGTTGCAGTCCTATCTTGTCCACATTCGCGCTTATACTAAAAAGCACTGCAACAAGAAGCATATACCTTGGACCTTTTTGTCTTAGCAAAGCCTTGAAAGGACTAAAAAAACCTTTTTCCGTCATTTTCATGATATATGTTCCCAACACAATCAAGAGTACACCCCCTATTCCTAACAGTGAAGGAAATTCTCCTACCAGAAAAGGAGAAGTAATCAAGAGCAATGCAGGAGTAAAACAAAGCATAGGCATGCTTAAGGAAAGATCGTCATGCTTCAATGCTTTAGTATACAGAAGAAATGCTACAATGTTTATAGTGCCGCTCACGAGGATGGAAA
Source organism: Candidatus Woesearchaeota archaeon (assembly GCA_018303205.1). Classification (GTDB taxonomy): domain Archaea; phylum Nanobdellota; class Nanobdellia; order Woesearchaeales; family JAGWAF01; genus JAGVYP01. Next base: position 11,796 of record JAGVYP010000014.1, on the reverse strand, counting down.
ACCAAAAGGAAAGATCCAGAGAGGGTATCTCTATAAAGAAAAACAATGGAAAAAACAGTACAGCAGTCACAAAACTCATAGACCACGCCAGGACATATTCATCGAGAACCTTTGTTTTTGCTTTACCGAGAACATCCCTTACTGATTGCAGCACTGCTGTTAAAAGTGAGTATACAAGCCAAAGCATAAGGATCCTTCTTTGTCCTTATTGAAATATCTTTTGTTCTTATGTATGTGCATAGCATCCTCAGGTCGAGCGTATAGATGAAAAAATAGGCAGAGCTGGAGGGGTTGCTCCATCCGGGACTCCAGCGATACAGAAGCACGAAGCGTTGCTACGCGAGAAGATGCTATGCACACAAGTTCTTTTTTTGTCTGTATAGCATAATTAAAAAAATTAAAATAACTAATTTATTAGGCACAAGTATTTTTCTTTCTTCTTTTTTAAAACTCTTATTTATTCTTATTCTATTAAAATTAAGAAAAAATAAATAAATTTTAAATATACAAAAAAAATAGTTAGGCACAAGAATCTTTTTTAAATGATAGTGCCTAAAAGCAAAATATTATAAACTCAAAACTTCTAGATAAACGCATGGCTGAAAAACCACCAACTCACTGCCCAAAATGCGGATATCGCATTATGGACGAAGACTCATATATCTGTAAGAAATGTAATGCTGTTATTCCCAATCATCACAGCAGATGGGGTAGTCAACACAAAAAAACAGAACCTCAAATTTATGAGTACTAATTTTGTTTGCATTATTCTCTTCTCTTTTTTGAAAAAACAAAAACAAATTTAAAATACATCAAAGAAATTTCCAAACCATAAAAATAATGGATCAAAAAACATAAAAATTAAAAAAATATTCGTTTATCTTCCATTTTTTTTATAAAAATCTTCAAACAAAAATACAATTTTATAGACTATAAAAATATTCAAAAAACACAAGATAGAGAAAAGGATAGGGGAAAAACAAGAGCATATAAAATATTATTTGAAAAAGTTAGGCACAAGGAAAAGCTTTTTAGTTCATTCTTATTTTTTATAAAAAAAGATCCAAAACAAATTTTAAGAAATATAAAAAAATACAAAAAAAGACGTAGTAGAGTGACCATAAAAAGAGAACACTGTGTAACAGAATAGAAAAAATTCAAGCCATGTCTTTTACGATGATTCTTTGGCTTCCCTATCTTTACTATCCTGCAGATCTTCTAATTGACGTTCAGCAATAACATCATCCCAAGTCTTGTCTGAAGGATTTCCTTCCATACATTTACCTCCCTTTTTTGCTCTTAATACTAGTTTGAGAGCAATATGATAAAAAAGGCCCGTTGACCAATTGCTTGATCAACGGATCTGTCAAATTAGTGAGTGAAGACCAGGAATCAAACTCAATATGCTTCTCATCTTCAACATACTCTTCGTATATACCATTCCTTCCTAGTATATAAAAATTGCTTTAAATAAACTTATAAAAAGGTGATAACTATTTAAAATATATATTTTATCCTTAAAGTTTATAAAAAACTTAAATTTTTTGATCTCGGGTATTAAAAGGCTCTCCAAAGCTTTATAAAAATAAGGTTCTAACACTCTACAGAAAAGGGGATGGGAATAGTTATGACAGATATATCTCATGTAGATCTAGATTTTTTGATAGCTGATACTAGGGGCATTCATAGCTCACCTCTTTGGTTACCCCATCAATTACAAGAGAGCGCCTTCAGGCGGATAACACTCTTACCACCAGATGATCCCTGGGAAATATCACAAACTCTTTCTAATCATGGTGTTCAGATAAGCTCTGATATATCAGAATCTACAGATTTATACATTGTAGACCTTCAAGAATTTGATCAAGCATCTCTTCAACATCTTTTAGAAGGGAATATCCCTCTTCTGGGTTTAGGAGAGTCCCCCTTATTAGACAGAGATCATCTCGTACAAAGAAGAACAATACGCAATATTATCAAAAGTATGTTAGCTTTATCAGGCAGATTCCCTACTTATCTTGTAGCAGAAGACAAGACGCATGCTGAGCATTTGAAAAGCATTCTTTCTCGTGCAGAAACTTACTTTTCACTATCCTCTCATAGTCTATCAGATTTTTTAGAGGGACCAACAAGAGAACCCTCAGAGGGTGTAATAGTCTTTGTCGGTTCTCCCCAAACACAGGAGAGAGACCAAAAAAATTTGACAGATTTAATTGAACATAAAACATTCTCACATCCTGTTATTTATTTTAATCCTTACAGCTATTTGACTCATCCTCACTATCTTGCTGAACTTTTTAGCAAAGGATTATCTGATTACACAGCTTCACCCCTTAGAAATGAAATACGTTCTGGTCCTAATGGAAAAGAGGGCATTCCGCTCTTAGTTGAAGATTTGGTAAACGCTATCCACAGTTGGAATGTGGCTAGACTTCAAAGAGTACAAGAAACAAGAAGAGCAGCTTATAACCTCATGCCTCGTATTCTTTTTTATGGATCTAGAGATACATGCCAAAGATATTATTCAGAAACTCTTACTCACATGGGTGCAAGAGTTCTTGTGCAAAACCAAGATTCCCCAGATGAGCTAGCATCTCTTAGCCATTGGGATCCTCACATGATCGTAATACCTCTAGCTCAAGAAGAAACTATTCCAGACCTTTCTGCTTTTGACGAAAAAGTATCTCTTATTTTAGGAGTGAAAGGATCAAGAAGCCTTCCTTCAGCAGTACTAAGTTTAATTCATGTTTATTCTACACCACCTGGAACTCTTCCCGTTCTTCAGAAGGTAGGTAATGTTTGGGATTCTATGAGAACGCCACCCAAAGCAACACAGAGATTTTTCTTCACACCCAAAACAGATAGTAGTGCGGTAACTAGCTTAAAAGACACATCACCCGGTGTTTTAGAATCTCTTCTCAGTCCCAGATTTGTTGACCCGGAAGCACATTTGGAACCTTTTTATACAGGTGTTCAATCACATTATCCTGGAAAAGCAAGTGGTGTCATCTATCACAGTATTACAGAAGCATTATCTGCAAAAAAAAGAGGGGGAAAAGTTATTCTTTACCTACCCTCTACTGAAATTTCTAGAGAAGAGATCAAAAGAATCAGGACTGTGCCTGTTGATGGAATAATTGTTTACGAGTTTTCAGACAGGACCCATAGCTCATTAGAATTAAGAGGATTAGGAGTACCCTTACTTCAAATTGATACCCCCCTCCAGTTTATTGAACGACCCTGGGGTGCAATCTGGAAACGAAGAGGCACAAAAATAGGAACAAGGCTTATAGAAAAAAATCAGAAAATAAGTATGGATGAACGAGGAATATATGCGCAGGCACGTCGTGTTATAGTTTCACCTGTAACCCCAGAAACTATTGCTGTCAATGAACAAGACCCCGATGTGCAAAGCTATAAAAAGATCATGGCATCTGTCGATCACGTTGTTTCTGATATCCTCCAAATTGATGTTATGGCCAATGCAGATACACCTCAAGAAGCTGAATTATCCCATCAATGGGGAGCTCCCTCAATCGTGTATAGAACAGAAAACGGGCTCAAAAAAAGTGAGGATGGCATTTTTCTCTATGGAAGATATCTTTTTGCAGAGTGTACTCGCGAAGCGTCTAAAGATCGTTTAGCTACAATTCATGCATTACCTGATGCTTCTTTGAAAAAAAGAAAAAGAGCAGTAAAAAATGTTCTTTATGCAAGAAAAAATTTAGCCCAAGCTAGGCACGCTTTTGAAGAACATCAAGAAGAAATTCTTTATGATCTTCTTCAAGTCCAACAAGATAGAAAAACCTATATGAGATTACTAGATGCTTCTCCTCATGAATACTTCACAGAGGGGAATATTCCTTCACTCAGAGAAAATATTTACTCTTCATTCTATTTAGGAAAACAAGGGGAGCAAAAATTTAGGGAACTTCTTGATCCTCAAAAACCCTTCAGAGGTTCCCATCTTCAGGATAGGTTTCCAGAAGTTTACAGATCACAGATCAGAGCAGCATATAGAGCTTTTTTGAGAGTTCACAAAGAGGGGTTCAATCCTGAACTTCGAATTATGGTACCTTTCTTCAGCGAAAATGATTATGTAGATCGTGTTGTGACATCCATGAAGGAGATAGTAGTAGAAAAAGAATTTGAAAATAGCAGATCTCTTTTGGAAAGTCTTATTGAAAGTCATTCTGTACTTCTTGAAACACCACAAAGTTGTATGAGCGATCCTGGCAATCTTATACGTACCAATGGTACGCGATACATCTCTGCAGGATTAAATGACTTAGCTGCTGGTTTACAAGGAAGTGGGAGTGTTCGATCGCAGGCTGTATCAGGTGAAGAAAGTAGTCGTGGGCTTGGAAATATGGTAAGTCACGCCTTGGGCAAATTGGACTCTGCTTCTCAAGAAAGAGGCATATTGTATTCATTCTCATTTTTTGGGGAATTAAGAGGAATGCTTTCTATGCTTGGACAATTTTTTCTACCCACCAGAATCTCCGGATTACCTGTAGTAAGAGAAGTTGTAGCAAACAGCCCAAGGCAGGTACCTCTGGTTAGATATGCTTTAGCTATGAATTATGTTCAAGCACATTCTAACTAAAATTCTAATACTACCCTCGTATTAATAAGATTAAGTATTTGTTCAAGAATCTGATAAAGATTACTGAGGATATAATATTCTTTTTTTGAAATTTTCTTTTCATGAAGAACAAACATGTCTAAAACTTCGTACCTTTTTCTATTAAAAGAAACAATTCTTTTAAAATCAAAATTGTAATAAAGATCATAAAAGATTTTAAAACAAGAAGTAATTTCTTGATATACCAATAAACCTTCAGGTGACGCTTTAAAGTTATGTTTTTCTAAATAGCGAGAGCTATGTTTAAGGATATCAATGATCATATCCAATACTTCAAGTTGGTGGAACATCAAGTCTCTTTTCTTGATTTCTTTGTATCCTACTTTGTTTAGTAAACGTTCAGAATAACTAATAAACTTTGTAATAACATCATGTTTACGTTGCAATCCTTGCAAGATTGTTTTGTCGCCTTTATTATAACCTTCTTCCAGTTCCCTAAAAGTTTCCTCAAGCAGCAAGAAGATTCTTCGAAGCATATTGTCAAATGCTTTTGCGCTATCCTCGGAGATTGTTTTAATGATGCAATACCCTTCTTTTTGTGTGAATATTTCTACCCCGTTTAATCGAGATACCTCTCGGGTGATAACTTCCATAACAGGAACCTGTTTGTTATTACGAAGGTCCAGACATACTTGATTCTTGAAAGTTATCGTCATTTCATCATATCCTATCTTATAGAGTGAACGAATAAAAAAAATGATAGTTAACCTATCAAGATTTGTGACATCTACCTCTTTTGTGCCAAGAATAACATTTTTTTCTGTGCTTACGATAAGCTTGTTACTTTCTTCCTCTATGTCTAACTCATCACCTTTTTGGATGTTATACTTTTTAGTCCAAGCCCTAGGTAAAGAAACTAATTGCGTAGATTTTGCAATTTGGATAACCTTTCTTTTCATCCTCTTATATTTATAAAGCTTATATATAAAGATATCTTATTATAAAATATATATTCTTATATAAATTTATCAAAATGACGCATTGTCACTCTAACTATTTAAATCACCTCCCCCTATCCAAGTGCATGGCTGAAAAACTTATCATTTTGTTAAGGCATGGCAGAACTTCTTTTCCTTTACATTTCAAAGGCCAGATAGATGGAGCTATCAGGGTAGATAGTACTCAAAGGCATAATGATTTTCTTATTGGGTACCGACCAGAAGGAATAGAAATTTTTACAGACTATCAGGGAATCAGAAGTATACGTACTATAACAACCATGGATTTAGAATATGTCCTTATAACACTTTCACAAGACTATCAGTTAGAGTTAGGAAAAGAGAGTACTTTGTTATACACTCTTGACCCTACAGAAGGTAAACCTCAAATAACCAAACTTTTTAGGGATATGCAAGTTGAAAGATGCCTTCCTTCCCATGTCCATGCAAGTCCTTCCCTGAGGGTAAGACAGTCCTTAGAACCAGGATCTGGAATCTTTGATTGGGACCTAGATTCTATTACCTATTTGGATGATCTGAGAGAAAGAAATTTTGGAAACCATCAAGGGCATTCTCTTTCAGAACTAGGTTACCGAGATTCCCAAAGAATGTTAGTCCTCGATTTTCTTTATTCACGAGATTGTTGGCATCCCTTTACAGATTCAGAAAAACTTGAAAATCTTACTGAAAGACTGAAAAGGGCATGGGAGCAAGCTCTTGCATCTGAAGGACCAGTAGTATTAATAGCAGGTCATGGGCTTGGAAATAGCTATCTTTGGGATCTTGCTCATGCACAACCTTTTGAAAGGTACCATGCTCAACCCTCAGGGGCAGTTCACTCACTTATAGTCAATGATAACAACGGAAAAGTAATAAAGAGCCGCCTTACTGTCGCTGAAAATTTTGCACTCCAATAACCCATAAGTTTTAAAAACCTCACTATTCTTCAGGGTTTATGCAAGATGAAAACGTGCTTATTAAGGAACGATGGCAAAAACTAGCAGAGATCAAAGAAGCAGGAATAAATCCTTTTCCTTATACGTATGAACAAACCCATCATGCAGAAATGTTAAAACAAAAATATGCAAAGCTTTCTCCAGAAGAAAAAACCAAAGACAAAGCTAGTGTTGCAGGACGCATTATTGCACTACGCAGAATGGGCAAAGCAACCTTCATGCATCTTCTTGACCAAACAGAAAAAATACAACTCTACTTCAGACAAGAAGACTTGGGAGAAGAAAAATATGCTTTTTTGAAAAAATTAGATCTGGGAGACATCCTCGGTTGTTCAGGAACTCTCTTTAAAACCAAAACAGGAGAAGTAACCATCGCAGTGAGTGCAATTCAGCTTCTTGCAAAATGCTTGCGACCTTTACCAGAAAAATTCCATGGTTTAAAAGACCAAGAAATACGCTACAGACAACGTTATCTCGACCTTATTGTGAATCCTGAAGTAAAAAAAGTCTTTGAAATACGAGCAAAGATTATCAAAGCAATAAGGAATTTTCTTGACCAAAAAGGTTTCATGGAAGTTCAAACACCCATATTACAAACTCAGTATGGAGGGGCAAATGCAAGGCCCTTTGTTACCAAAATCAACGCATGGAATATGCCCATGTACTTGAGAATAGCATATGAACTTCATTTGAAAAGACTCCTCGTAGGAGGTTTTGAAAAAATTTATGACTTAAGCTCTTGCTTTAGAAATGAAGGATCTGACCATACGCATAACCCAGAATTTTCTATGATTGAAATACAATGGGCATATGCAGATTATAATGACATGATGAAGCTTACTGAAGATGCTTTTGTGTTTGTTGCAAAAGAAGTACTGGGAACAACAAAAATAACATACAAAGATCATGTTATAGACCTCAAAGCCCCTTGGAAACGCATGACCATGAAAGAAGCTTTGAAGACCTTCGCAAATATTGATGTAGACCAATATTCTGATAAAGAACTTTTTGATTTGAGAATAACATACAACATTGATTACAAAGGGGATTTAAACAGGGGAACGATGATTGCATTACTTTTTGAAGAACTTTGTGAAGATAAACTCATCCAGCCAACACACATTATAGATCATCCCCAAGAAATTTCACCCCTAGCAAAACCACACAGAAAAAATCCAGGAGTAGTAGAACGTGTAGAACCTTTTATCTTAGGCTGGGAATTTGGTAATGGATACTCAGAACTTACTGATCCTGAACTTCAAAAAAGATTACTTGAAGAACAGGCAGAAAAAGGAAGAGGAGGCAATGAAGAAGCACATCCTATGGATGAAGATTACATTAACGCATTAGAATATGGATTACCTCCTAATGCTGGCATGGCCTTTGGTATAGATCGTATGGTCATGCTTTTTACCAATTCAGAAAGTATTAGAGATGTCATCTTATTTCCAACCATGAAACCTGAGAAGGCTCCTATGCTCTTCGAATCTAAAAAAGAAAAAGAGACTATGCTCTCCGTTGCATTAATCAATAAAAGTATGAAACTAGAGCCTTGGCAACAAATGAATACTATTGCACATTTAACTGCAGCATTTGGAGCAAGAACAGGCAGGGAACTCTTCTATAAAGATACCATTAAAACTGCAGAAGGATACGATATAAAATTAAATACTGCACATGCTATTATGATTAAGGAAATTGATTCTCATCATGCATGTCTTGAATTATTAAAAAAAGCACGTGAATTAGATCTTGAAGTTGCTGAGTTTACAAAAGAAATGATGGAGAGTAGCGATGACGCAAAAATTGAGAAAATAACAAAGAATAAAAAACTTTCAGAGATAGAATATTTAGGTATCCTGATCTATGGAAAGAAAAAAGTAGTAGAAATTTTGACTCAGCAATATAAATTGTTTACCTAGGACAGTCTTTTTATATTTTTTCTAAAAAGAAATATTTCTCTGTATTTTAACATTAAGAGTCTATCCCCTTTGGTGGGTGAGAATCATTGCCTTGTAGCAAGATCACAAAATTGAGCGATTGGTGCAGCTCGATTTTGGCAGTATCTGCGATAGAAGGAGCAGTAAATCTACGCAATGATTCTCACCTCGTGAGATAGGTTCTAAGGAAATAACTTCAAAAAAAGATAGGTCAAAACTGGAAAAAATAAAAAACAGAATACCAAAAGATCATAAAAATAAACAAAACGCAACTACTTCATCTTTTTTATGGAAAGCTGATTCTGTTCTGCATTGATGAGCACTTCTTCCTCTTCATTAAACTTTGTAACGGCTGTGATCATCTCTGGTAAAAGAATTCTTTTTCCCCTAAATTGTAAGAGCATAATCATGTCTTTCAGTCCTTCCTCAGAAGTAATGCCAAGACCTGCGAGGATTTCTTCAGTTTGCTCCTTTTTTCCCTCTCTGAACTTTTCTGTTTCCTTAAATAGATATTCTGCAATATGATCAGCAACATTGATTCCTGAAGCTTTGGTAATTCCTTGTAATCCGGGAGAAAGATTTACTTCAAGAACAAGAGAATCTTGCCCACTTTGAATAAGGTCCACAGCACAAATGCCGATACCCATCGTTTTGCTAGCTTTGACAGCAATTTTTTTTGTCGCATAATCAAGGCTTACAAATTCGCCTGTTCCTCCTGCATGAAGATTCGCTCTTTTCTCTCCTTGTACCGCTTTTCTTTTCATGGCAGCGACAACTTTATCCCCTACAACTAAGGCGCGATAGTCAATGCCACCTGTTTCAATATATTCTTGAATGATAAACGCTTGGTGAAGAGCTGTAAGAGCATCTAACAAAGAACAAGCACCTTCATAACTATCTGCAAACATAACCCCCTTACCATGAGTTCCTTTGGGAAACTTCATGACTAAAGGATAGCTCATTTGTTTTACAATATTTTTAGCAGCAGCAGTTGTGGCAGAAATGTACGTTTTAGGCATAGGGATACCTTCACGCAGTAACTTTAATTGCGTAAGAAGCTTATCGTGACCTACAGAAAAAGCGCTTGCTTTTACCGGCATAAAACAATCTTGCGATAAGATGCTTGTTAATGACCTGAGAAGATCTGCGTAACGAAAACTTCCCTTTGCAAGAATACAATCATACTTTGAGAAAGGTTTTCCTTCGTAAAGTACTTTAGGCTCTTTTTCAAGACTAATTTCTATCTTCTTAATATTCAAATCATCTACGTCTAAGAAATACTTACGCATAGCATCAATAGTCATCTGAGAACTTTTACTCTGCATACTGATCAAAGCTGCTTTGAATTTTTTCTCTGTCATTTTTTTATGGGATCAATTAAAAATCCCTGCTCGAGTATATCCCTTCCGATCAAACAGGTATAGGTCATTTCAGATCTGCTAATCAAAGTAAATTCAGCTTCATAGGGCTTTCCTTTAATCAATACGGTAACACTTGCAAGTGGCCTTTTGGTCTTGCCTGAGGCACTTCGTATGGTGATACTGCGCGCTGAAGGAAGAATTCCTAACCTCTTAGCAAATTCAATATCTAAAGAACTTCTGCGCGCACCTGTATCAATGCGTGCAATGGCCTCCTTCCTTTTATCCTCTTTACCCAGCACGATAATAGGCTCGTCTATACCTATAATAACCCGGTCTTTCATGATTTGAGATTCTCTTCTAAATATATATAAACCTTTGGGTCATGCACGAATAAAAGTAAGGCACAAGGAAATACTCTTTTCTTCGCTTAGTATTATTTTTTATAAAAAAGATCCAAAACAAATTTTAAAACTGTCACAAATTTAAAACAAAAGCACAAACAAAATTAATGTCCCTCAAAAGAAACAAGATAATGACAATGCCAAGGAAGCTTTTTCTGACCCTGGAGATCAGGTAAAGTGATGACACAACAACATTCTACAATTTTTCCTTCCAAACGTTCCACTAATTGACCTGCAGCACGCATCGTGCCTCCTGTAGCAAGAAGATCATCTACTAAAAGAACTCTTTTGCCAGGTTGAATCGCATCTTTATGGATTTCCAAATGATCACTTCCATATTCAAGATCATACTCTTGGGATATCGTTTCTGAAGGTAGTTTACCGAGCTTTCGGATAAGCACAAACCCACATCCGAGCTTATATGCAAGAGCAGCTCCAATGATAAAGCCCCTACTTTCAATTCCTGAAACGAGGTCTACCTTTTTTTCTTTATACCTTTCATAAAGTGTATTAATAACAAAAGAAAATGCGTCCTTATCCTTTAGCAAAGTAGTGATATCACGAAAAAGAATTCCTTTTTTAGGAAAATCCGGAACTGTTCTTATTATTTTTTTTAAGTCCATCAGGCACCTCAAATGAAAGCAGTTTTATACATCTCTCTGCAAGAACAAGCATCTTCTTCCAAATGCGTAATAACTTCAAATAAAACCTGTTGCACTCTTTCACTATTCTTTTTCATCGTAGCTAAAACCATGTCTATGGTAACAGGCTCTTTACTTTCATGCCAACAATCATAATCCGTAGACATCGCAATACTTGCATAACACATACCCGCTTCTCGTGCAAGAACAACTTCAGGAACCGTACTCATGTTAATGACATCTGCGTGCCAAGAACGAAACAAAAAGGATTCTGCTTTTGTTGAAAAGCGAGGTCCTTCAATGGTTATTACCATACCCTTAGGATGATAGGTAAACGAACTTTTTTCAAGAACTGCAATAATTTTTTTTCTCAGCGTTGGACAAAAAGGTTCTCCCAGTGGGATATGACATACTCTCTCAGGATACAGCGTGGAAGCTCTTTGAGTAGTTCTATCTATAAACTGATCAAGAACAACAAAATGACCAGGTGCAATTTTTTCTTGCAAACTTCCTACAGCAGTTGTTGCAATAATATGTGTACAACCGAGATCTTTTAAAGCGAGGATATTAGCTCTATTATTAATCTCACTAGGGATAATAGTATGTTGAGGACCATGCCTTACAAGAAGAAACACCTCATGATGACCTATTATTCCCTTGGTAATAGGGGAAGAAGGTTTTCCAAAAGCAGTGTTTACCACAAGCTCTTCTTGTTTTTTAAAAAAAGAAGCCTTTTCTAAGCCACTCCCCCCTATGATCCCTGTCTTCATGCATATTGGTCATTCTGAAAACTATAAAAAACTTGTGATTGCCCAGGCTCTGTCCTAAGTCTCTGATTTTCATAAGGATTATAACCCTTACAGCCTGTAAAGGCTGTTCGGGGGTGGAGGTACAAGCTCCACCATGGCAAAAGA